>VBOC01000143.1:12934-14425 GCA_005877655.1 Ignavibacteria bacterium | reverse complement strand
CTCGGCGGCAATCGCTTTCAAAAGACTCTCTGCCGCGAGGTTGTCGCTCGGTTTGTTGACCTTGTGCAAGATTGAGTCGATCGGATGCAAAAGCTCGGCCAGCTCGAGCGTTCCGGCGAGCGTATCGAGGCGGACCGGTCCCCGGACTTTCACACCTGCTTCGGCCAGCCGCTCTTTGAATAAGCTGAGAAAGTAGAGTTCGGGCTTCCAAACGCTTAGCGTGAATTGTTCCTGGGGGGCGTGAGGGTCCATTCTGCCCTCGATAACAATAGTGTTTTCGCCCCTGCGTCTCGTGACTCTTACATGCTGGATGAGCGTGTCTCGAGAGGTGACGCCCGAATTGAGCACGTTCACAAACGCCGTCGGCGGATTGAGTGTTACCTCGACCGGTTCTCCGATCCTCCGTCCGGGTCTGACAGAGACTTCAATCGCATTGTCATTCACGTTCAGGGCCGAGATGAAGGCTTCATCCGGATCGGGTTCGTCATCCCACATCCAGCCGGCCCCCCAGGAGAGAGTGTCGAAATATGATGTATTGCCCACAATACCTCCTCGAACTCTTTCAATTCCATGGCTTCGGACAATCCTGGCTAGCGAGTCGATATCGGATATCATGGTCAGTGGGTCGCCGAATCCCCTGACATAGAGACTTCCCCTGAGCTCGCCGCGGCGGACGACGGAATCTGCCGTGAGGACGGTCCGGAATTTGAAGTCTTTTCCGAGAATCCTGAGCCCGGCCGCGGTCGTCAGTAGTTTCATGTTGGAGGCCGGGTGGAACAATTTGTTGCCGTTCCGTTCGTAGAGGACAGTTCCGTCTTTAAGGGAGACGATCTTCACCCCAATGAAGCAGGGCAAGAGTGTGGAATCCGCCAGGATCGTGTCGATCTGACTGTGGAGTTTGTCAAGCGCGCTTCGGCCGGTATCCGGAGAGGTTGGCTTTCCCGTCGGGGGGACGGATGAGCATGATGCGAGCAAGAAAAAGAGCAGCACCAGGCTGCGGTAACGTCTGGGCATAATCGAGGAACATATTAAGGAATTAAAAACGAAAAGCAACAGGGTGGGGGTTTGATTAAGTCGTGAAAATTGGTTAAATTCGACACCATGAACGTGAAATTTTATCGAATCCGACCCGCATGCTGAAGGTTTTGTCCAAAATATTTCCCAGCAAATCGGAAAAAGATGTCAGGAGAATCCTTCCGATTGTCGAGGAGATTAATCGGTATGCCGAAGAGTTTCAAAAGCTATCGGACGAGGAATTGAAGGGGAAGAGTGCCGAATTTCGCGGCCGCCTGAAGGAGGCAACGAAGGGAATCGAGGAGGAAACCGCCGCGCTGAAGGAACAATTGAAGGCGCCGGAGAACATGACACTCGAGGAGCGGGAGTCGGTCTACTCTCAACTTGAACAACAACAAAAGGATCTCGATGCCGCGACCAGCGGCATTCTGAACGAGATCCTGCCGGAAACGTACGCGGTCGTAAAAGAGACATGCC
>VBOC01000143.1:7966-12792 GCA_005877655.1 Ignavibacteria bacterium | reverse complement strand
AGGCGGGCAAGCGTACGCTGCAGATGCGGCACTTCGACGTGCAGCTCATCGGCGGCATGGCACTGCACTATGGAAAGATTGCCGAAATGCGCACCGGCGAGGGCAAGACCCTGATTGCGACGCTGCCCGTGTACCTGAATGCGCTGGCGGGACGAGGCGTGCACCTCGTCACCGTCAACGACTACCTCGCACTCCGCGACAGCGAGTGGATGGGAAGGGTCTTTGAATTTCTGGGTTTATCGGTGGGATGCATCCAGTCGCAAATGGATGCAGTCCAGCGCCGGAAGCAATACGGGGCCGATATTACTTACGGCACCAACAATGAATTCGGCTTCGACTATCTCCGGGATAACATGGTCGTCGCTCCCGAGGAGCTGGTGCAGCGGGAACATTACTATGCGATTGTCGATGAAGTCGACTCGGTCCTGATCGACGAGGCGAGAACTCCGCTGATCATCAGCGGACCTGTGAAAACGGAAGACCACAAATTTGGTGAGATGAAACCGAGGGTTGAGCGGCTGGTCGGCGCCCAGCGCAACTACGTCACGAAAATTGTTGCAGAAGCGGAAAAGGCCCTCGCCGAGGGGAAAGAAGAGGAGGCGGGCGTGCAGTTGTTGCGGGCGTTCCGTGGCCTCCCCAAGCATTCACGGCTGATGAAACTTCTTTCGGAGCAGGGCAATAAGCGCCTGATGCAAAAAACGGAGATGGATTACCTGCGCGATCAGTCGGCCCGCATGCACGAGATCGACGACGAGCTTTATTATGCGATCGATGAAAAGGATCACTCGATCAATCTGACCGAGAAGGGGAGGGAAGTCCTCGCCGGCAGTTCCAATGACAAGGATTTTTTCATCATTCCGGATGTGGGATCGGAAATTGCCCTGATTGAAGCCGATCAGTCGCTGACCGTCGATCAGAAGCAGCGCAAGAAGGACGAGTTGAACCTTCTCTACGCAGAGCGGAGCGACCGGATTCACACCGTGTCGCAGCTCCTCCGCGCCTATTCTCTGTACGATCGGGACGACGAGTACGTGGTCTCCGACGACGGCAAGGTGATGATCGTGGATGAATTCACCGGAAGGTTGCTCCCGGGCCGTCGGTACTCGGATGGTCTCCACCAGGCGATCGAGGCCAAAGAAGGCGTCAAGGTGGAGCGCGACATGCAGACTTTGGCGACGATCACGCTGCAGAATTATTTCCGGCTGTACAAGAAACTGGCCGGGATGACGGGCACTGCGGAGACCGAAGCGTCGGAATTCTTCGAGATCTACAAGTTGGACGTCGTTGTCATCCCCACGAACAAGCCGATGATCCGGGACGACATGGATGATGTCATCTACAGAACCCGGAGGGAAAAGTATAATTCGGTCATCCAGGAGATCGAAGAACTCCGGAAAATGAGCCGACCCGTGCTCGTGGGAACGACATCGGTCGATGTCTCGGAGACGCTCAGCCGCATGCTCAAACGCCAGGGGATTCCGCATAACGTCCTGAACGCCAAGCAGCATCAGCGCGAGGCGGAGATTGTGGCCCACGCAGGCCTGCCGGGGTCGGTCACGATCGCAACGAACATGGCGGGGCGAGGAACGGATATCAAGCTGGGTCCCGGTGTGGCGGACGCGGGCGGATTGCATATCGTCGGCACGGAACGGCACGAGGCGCGCCGGATCGATCGGCAGTTGCGGGGGCGATCAGGCCGGCAGGGCGATCCGGGTTCTTCGAAGTTTTATCTCTCCCTCGAGGATGATTTGATGCGCTTGTTCGGCAGCGACAGAATCGCCGGCATCATGGACCGGCTCGGCTTGAAAGAGGGCGACGTGATCCAACATCCGATGATCACACGCTCGGTTCAGCGCGCGCAGAAGAAGGTCGAAGAGAATAATTTCGCCATCCGGAAACGGCTACTTGAATATGACAACGTCATGAATCAGCAGCGGGAAGTCGTCTATTCCCGGCGCCGTCATGCACTTCTGGGCGAGCGCCTTCGGGAGGATATATTCGAGATGCTGTACGATTTTGTCGATAAGCTCGTGGAGAAATACTACGACCACGGGGAGATCGAGGCGCTGAGGGAATCGCTCCGGACAAATTTCCTCATCGACTTCAATATTTCCCCCGAGCACTGGCAGAAAATCGGCAAGGCGGGCGTGAGCCAGGAAGTATTTAAGGCCGCGACCGATTTTCATAAGCGGAAAGAAGAGCGAATCGGCGCCGAGAGCATGAGCATGCTCGAAAAAATGGTCGCCCTCCAGGTGATCGATGAAAAATGGAAGGATCACTTGCGCGAGATGGATGATCTGAAAGAAGGGATCCATCTGCGCGCCTATGGTCAGAAAGATCCGATCCTGGAATACAAATCCGAAGCATTCAACATGTTTGTCGAGCTGATCGACATGATCGATGTGGAGACGCTCAATTTGGTCTTCAAGCTCTTCCCCCAGACGGAACAGGAAATGCCCGTGCACAGAGCGCCGAGGATCGCGGCCCCCCAGCACGTGACGCTGACGCACGAGTCCTCCTTCGGCATGGGTTTCCAGGCGAACCGCGCGCCGGTCAGCGGGGAAGAAGCCGCCCAGCATCAACGGGGCGCTCCGGAGGCGCGTGCGGGTAAACCGCAGCCCATCCACGTCGGCGAGAAAGTCGGAAGAAACGACCCCTGCCCGTGCGGAAGCGGGAAGAAATACAAACAATGCCACGGAAGATGAATGGCCCGCGCTCTTCCGATGCTCTCCCCCTAATTCCCGTCCGGTTGCGCTCGCCGTGGGCGAAGCCCACCCGTCGATTCATAAAATCGTAACATCCGGAAGGACACCGCGATGCCCCGTCGACAATTTCTGCTGGCGATTGTACTCACCTGCGCCTTCTGCTTCCTGCTCGGTGCCGTATTCCAGTCGCAATCTCCTCCGAATCCGATTACCCGCGATATCATCGCCACGGCCGGGAAACTCATCGGCCTGGATTTTTCAGACGCGAAGCGTGATTCGATGCGTGATGGATTGAAAGACCAATTGGAGAGCTACACGAAGATCCGGAAGGTGCATCTTTCCAACGACGTACCTCCCTCGATTTCGTTCAATCCGATTCCGAACGGCATGAAAATTGACTCAACGCGGAAGCCTTTCCGGACGAGTCCGGTAGGCGCTGTCGCGTTGCCTGCCAACATTGAGGATGTGGCATTTTATTCGGTCGGCCAGCTCGCAGAGTTGCTGAAAACCAGAAAGTTGACCTCCCTGCAATTGACGCGCATGTACCTGAACCGCCTGAAAAAGTACGGACCCCGCCTCGAGTGCGTTATCACGCTCACAGAAGAGCTTGCGCTAGCACAGGCAAAGCGCGCCGATGAGGAGATCGCCGCCGGTAAGTATCGGGGAGTTCTTCATGGAATCCCCTACGGCGCAAAAGATTTGCTCTCAACGAAAGGAATCAAGACGACGTGGGGGTCTGTCCCGTTCAAGGAGCAACTCTTCGATGAAGATGCGACCGTCATCAAGCGGCTCGAAGAAGCGGGAGCCGTGCTGGTGGCCAAACTGAGCATGGGCGAACTCGCCTGGGGAGATGTCTGGTTCGGGGGCACGACAAAAAATCCCTGGAATCTGAAACAGGGTTCGAGCGGATCATCAGCCGGGTCTGCTTCGGCCACTTCGGCCGGGCTTGTGGGATTTGCCATCGGGACAGAAACGTGGGGTTCGATCGTTTCTCCTTCCACGCGATGCGGCGTGACGGGACTCCGGCCCACGTATGGGCGCGTCAGCAGAAAAGGAGCGATGGCCCTGAGCTGGTCTATGGACAAAATCGGTCCAATCTGCCGCACGGTTGAAGATTGCGCGATTGTGTTCAACACGATTGAGGGGCCCGACGGGTACGATCAGACGTTGTATGACCTTCCCTTCAATTATGAGCCAGACATTGTTCTCAAAGAGTTCCGGATCGGATACCTGAAAAACGATTTCGACAGCGTGAAGGAGAACAAGGCGAATGACGATTCCAGTCTCGCGGTTCTGACGTCGCTTGGCGCCCGCCTGGTCCCCCTCCGTCTGCCGGACTTTCCGACGAACGATCTATCCATCATCCTCAGCGCCGAGGCGGGAGCCGCGTTCGACGATCTGACCCGAAGCGGCAAAGACGACCTTCTAGTCCGCCAGATCAAGGATGCCTGGCCGAACACATTCCGCCTCTCACGCTTCATCCCTGCGGTCGAGTATCTTCAGGCCAACCGGATCCGCTATCTCGTCATTCAAGAGATGCAAAAACTGCTTCAGGGGGTCGATCTCTATGTGGCTCCTTCGTTTCAGGGGGACAATCTCCTCCTGACCAATCTCACCGGACATCCGTGCGTCGTTCTGCCGAACGGTTTTTCGAAGGAAGGTACGCCGACAAGCATCACCTTCATCGGAAAGCTCTTTGACGAGGGGAGGCTTCTGGCGGTCGCAAAGAAGTACCAGGATGCAACGGGATACCATCTCCGCCATCCCCGGCTTCCCGACTGACGTTTCCCGCCGGATGATCCTGATGACGGGACAAGCACAGGGCTCACCCGCCCCGTTCCGATCCGGCTATGCAGCCATTATCGGCAAGCCAAACGTCGGAAAGTCGACGCTCATGAACGCCCTGATCGGCCAGAAGATTTCGATCGTGACACCCAAGCCGCAGACCACCCGCCACAAGGTTCTGGGCATTCTCTCCCGTGAAGCGGATCAGATTATTTTCCTCGACACTCCCGGGCTCCTGACGCCGCGGTATGCGCTCCATAAGGCTATGGTGGATTCAGCCCATTCTGCAATCGCAGATGCCGATATTGTGCTCTTTATGATCGACGCCACGAACCC
>VBOC01000143.1:6819-7925 GCA_005877655.1 Ignavibacteria bacterium | reverse complement strand
AAGAGCAGCATCCTTCCTGTGATCGCTTCGTATGCAGAGAATTTTTCCTTTAAAGAAATATTCCCGATCTCGGCCGTTGCGCTCACGGGGACGAAGGAGCTGCTGGATGCCGTGGCGGGCGAACTTCCGATCCACCCTCCGTACTATCCGACCGACACCCTGACCGAGCGATCCGAGCGCTTTTTTGTCGGCGAGTTGATCCGGGAACAGATTTTTGGGAAGTTCCGGAGCGAAATCCCGTATTCCGCCGCGGTTCAGATTACCGACTTCAAAGAGCGTGAAGGCAGAAAGGATTTAATTCAGGCGGAAATCTATGTCGAGCGCGCCTCGCAGAAGGGAATTCTGATCGGAAAGGACGGGAAGGCGCTCAAACAAATCGGAGAACTTGCCAGGAAAGAGATTGACAAGTTCCTCGAACGCCCCGTCTATCTCGAGCTCCGTGTGAAAGTGAGGGAGAAATGGAGAAAGAAGGAAGAATGGCTGAAGCGGTTGGGGTACACGCGCTGAGAGGTCATGCCTCAGATCAAACCGTTCCGCGGTATCGTGTACGACCAGGGGAAAGTGAAGCTCCGCGACGTTGTCGCGCCGCCGTACGATGTGATCTCACCGGAACAGCGGGAGGACCTCTATCGACGGAGCCCGTATAATGTCGTCCGGTTGATCCTTGGAAGGGAAGAGGACCCGTACACTTCGGCCGCGGGCCATTGGGCTGACTGGAAACATCAGGGCATCCTGAAGCAAGAGCCGGAACCTGCCGTGTACATGCTCTCGCAGAGATTCTCGACCGTCGGCGGCACGACGACCGAGCGCCGGGGATTTATTGCCGCATGCCGGCTCGAGGAGCTCGGAAAGGGGTCGATTTTTCCTCATGAGAAGACCCACCCCGGGCCTAAAAAAGACCGGCTGCGGCTGTTTGAAGCGACTGATGCGATCTTCAGCCAGATTCTCGCGCTCTATTCCGATCCGAAGCGCCGTCTGGATCAAGTTCTCGATTCAGAAATGCGGCGCGAACCCGATATTGATGTTGAATTCGACCAGGTCCGGAACCGGCTCTGGGCCGTGCACGACCCCTCGATTGCGCTTGCCCTCGCAGACTTTCTTAATAG
>VBOC01000143.1:4513-6640 GCA_005877655.1 Ignavibacteria bacterium | reverse complement strand
CGAGGAGGAGTCGCTAGAGAAATTGCAACATTCGCTTGCACGGCAAAAAGGCCGGGCCTTCGGCTTGCTATTGCCGCACAAGCCCCTCTACACTCTTCTCGTCTACAAAGGCAGGACGACTCCGGGGCAGGCCGACATGCCGCCCCTGCTGGCCGCGCTTGACGTGACGATTCTCCACGCGGTTATCATGAGGCGTATTTTGCAGCTCTCCGAAGATGACGAGGAGCGGAAGGTCTTTATCGACTATGAGAAAGATGCCGGTCAGGCGGCGCGTGCAGTGAGTGAAGGAAACGCCCAGGCCGCATTTCTATTGAATGCGACGCGAATTGATCAGCTTCGCGCAATCGCGGAGGCCGGATATACGATGCCTCAGAAATCGACGTACTTTTATCCGAAACTGCTTTCCGGCCTCGTCATGTATTCCTTCAAGGAGGGTTGAGGCAGGCTGAATTCCGAAAGGCTGCTAAAGTGGCTCGGTTTTGTACTCCTCTGTGTTATCTGGGGCTCAACCTGGTTTGCGATAAAGATCGGCCTGGAGAGTCTGCCGCCGTTCTCTGCGGTGGCAATGAGGTTCACGCTCGCGGCCTTCATCCTTTTTGTGATTATGCGCGTGAGGGGCGAACGAATCCCGTTTGACCGCAGTTCTGTGTCGTTGTACGTGACGCTCGCCGTGTTATCGTTCAGTATTCCATTCGCACTGGTTTACTGGGGCGAAGTGTACATCGGCTCGGGGCTTGCTGCGATTCTGTTCGCCGCCCACCCCTTTATTGTCGCGGCGGAATCTCATCTATTTCTGCCCGATGAGCGATTGAACCCGTTCAAGATCATCGGCATCTTACTCGGCTTTCTTGGCGTGCTCGTCATCTTCTGGGCGGATCTTCATGTTGGAGGTTCGAGCACAGGTGGCATGCTGGCGATTTTGGTCAGCTCGCTCATGCAGGGGACCGCCCTGGTTATCGCGAAGAGGAAGGGGGTCAATATCTCTCCGAATGCGCTGAGCATTGGTGGGATGTTGTTCGGAATCGTGATCCTGCTCGGAATGGCACTTGTGTTTGAGGACGTTTCCCGGGTTAGACTGGATCAGAAAGGGATCTTATCAATCCTGTATCTCGCCGTATTCGGGACCGTCATCGCATTTGGCACATATTATTGGCTCTTGAAGCGGGTCGAGGCAGTGTACCTTTCCCTCATAGCGCTGGTGACACCCGTACTTGCGGTGGTGCTGGGGTCGCTGTGGCTCCAGGAGAGTTTATCGCCACGAATTTACTCCGGCGCGGGTCTGGTGCTGTTCGGTATTCTTATCGCAAACGGGAAGGATATTCTCTCAAAGGTCCAAAGCCGACGAGCGGGGGTCTGACCGAGATCAGCCGGATGCTGCGATAACGGGAATCCGGCTTTACCGGAAACACCCGGAGGGGAAGGAACGTTGAACGAGAACTCGTCCGAGACCCGATGGCTCAGCCGCACCGTGGTTGGGATCGGCGTGGCCGCAAGTTGAAATCCCAGCCGAATTGAAGTATCTTGCAGGTGGTGAGTTCATGATTGAAGACCCCGGACATACCGTCAAAGAGGCGTTCACTCTTACAAACGACGAGATCGCCCTTGAAGAGAAACTCGGCAATTTGCCAGCGAAGCCCGGGGTGTATAAATTCAGGAGTGCCTCGGGCGACTTGCTGTATGTCGGGAAGGAGGTAAACCTCCGCAACAGGGTAAGGCAATACTTTCAAAAATACCACCAGTTCGACCCCCGGCTCGAGATGATGGTCTCCAAGATCCAGGATGTCGAATTGATCGTTACCGATTCCGAGGTGGAAGCGCTCATCCTCGAGACTTCGCTCATCCAGGAGCTGAAACCCCGTTACAACATCGATCTCAAGGATGATAAGAGCTATCCTTACGTCGTCGTAACCAACGAGCCTATTCCCAGGGTGTTCGCGACCCGGCGGGTGATCCGCGACGGCTCCAGATATTTCGGCCCGTACACCGATGTCAAGAACATGCACAGTTCGCTCAAGATGATCAGGGAGATCTACAAGGTGCGAAGCTGCAACTACTTCATCGATGACGACGTCATCCGCAAGAAAAAGATCAAAGTTTGTCTCGATTACCACATCAAGAAGTGCGAGG
>VBOC01000143.1:0-4484 GCA_005877655.1 Ignavibacteria bacterium | reverse complement strand
CAGGTCCTGAAGGGGAAAACAGCATCGCTGGTCCGGTCGCTGGAAGAGCAAATGACCAGGGCGTCGGAGGAAATGCGCTATGAGGACGCCGGTGAGATCAGGGATAAGATCCGCCAGCTCAAAGTCTATGATGAACGGCAGAAAATCATAGACCCGGATATGATCGATCGGGACCTGTTTGCGATCGCGGCGGAGGGAAATGACGGGTGTGGCATCGTTTTTAAAGTGCGTGATGGAAAGATCATCGGAAGACAGCATTTTTATATGACGGGGGTGGAGGGGAGAGAGGAACCGGAGATCGTCGAGCAATTTCTCGACCGGTATTACCTCCACGCGGATGAAATTCCTTCTGAAATCTTTCTTTCGTCCGAGATTGAGAACTCGGGAGCGGTCGAGGACTGGCTGGCGAGGCGCCGCAATGACAAGGTGCGGATTGTCGTGCCGAAGATCGGCGATAAGGCGAAGTTGATGGCAATGTGCAGGAGGAACGCCCAATTCCTGCTGGACATGCTTCGGACAGAGAAGGAAAAACAGAAGGACGCAATTCCCTATGCGGTAAAAGCGCTTCAGAAAGATCTCCGCCTGACAAGCGCACCCCGCCGCATCGAATGTTTCGATATTTCGAATATTCAGGGGGCGGACAGCGTAGCTTCGATGGTGGTCTTTGTAGACGGTCGGCCGAGGAAGTCCGAATATCGCAAGTTCAAGGTACGTTCGGTCGATGGTCCGGACGATTTTGCCAGCATGCGCGAGGTTATCGAGCGGCGATACTCGCGGGTGATCGACGAGCAGGGCCCGCTTCCTGACCTCCTCGTTGTCGATGGGGGGAAGGGGCAGCTATCAAGTGCTCTTGACGTCCTTGAGCGTCTGCGCCTGCGAGAGCCAAGAGTCGTGATCCGCCGCGTATCGGATCCCCCGGGAGGCATTCCCGGGCCGCCGGGGGAAAACAGCGAAAATGTCCGGAGCATCCCTGTCATCGGACTAGCAAAACGGCTGGAGGAAGTATTCGTTCCGGGGTCTCACGATCCACAATCCATTCCAAAAAGCTCCTCTGGTCTTAAGCTCCTGCAGCGGATACGCGATGAGGCGCATCGTTTTGCGATTACGTACCACCGGACCGTCCGTTCGAAACGGACACTGAGGACCGAACTTGACCTGATCGTAGGTATCGGGAAGAAACGGGCGAAAGAATTACTTGAAATGTTTGGTTCTGTCCAGGGCGTTAAGTTCGCGACGGAAGAGCAGTTAGCCGAGTTGGTTGGCGAGAAAGTTGCGGCAAAGATTAAAGAGTATTTCTCGGAAGACGAGCCTGTCGATTCGACCTCGGCCGCATCGGCCTGAGGAGGCCGACATCAGCCATTCTTTCCCTCCTTCGACGTCCAACCGCTCCGCACGCCCGTCCTGAGCGGTTCTGCTACAGGCGAGGGCGCTATCACGATTCCCCTCAAGAATAGGTTGCAACTGTCCCCCGAACGTCGTGTGATTTCTGTCTCTTTCGCGTTGACTATGCTCCCATGGATTTTTACATTGTTCGGCGCATATGAGACCGAAAGCCGATAGAAATGAGGGCGATCGATGATTGACCTCAAGCCTGTTCCTCGAACAGGAAACCGAGCTCCCCGGTTTGGCGGCGTTTCAAAGTTGGCCTTGCCTACTTTGTGCGCAGTCATCATTGTCGCCGGAGTTATGCTTCTGAGATCTTCGCTGCAAAATTGGTTATCAAGATAGCAAAGATCCATCCCCGGCCCTCCCGGCGGCGCTGCTGAGGTATGCGATCGGCACGCTCGACGAACGATTCGGAATCTCGAGAGACCACTTTCTGAAAATCATTGCGGGAGCCGCAAGTATTTGGGAAGAACCCGTCAGGATGAGCCTCTTCCAGTACGATTCATCTGCCTCGTTCACCATAAATTTAATATTTGACCAGCGTCAGCAAAGGATGCTTGAAGCCAAGGCGATGAAGGCAAAACTCGATACGCGCGGCAAGTCGTACGATAACCTCGTGGACGAGTACAATTCCCAACTCGAGGAAAAGCAAAGGCTGGAAAAGAACTATGAACACGAGCTCTCGGCCTATAACGAAAGACTGGAACGACATAACTCCGACGCGGCTTACTGGAATAACCGGGGCGGCGCACCGTCGGAAGAGTTTGCCAAGCTCGAGCAAGATCGGGCCGGACTCGACGACATGACCGATGCTCTGACGAGAAAGAGAGTGGACATCAATCAGGCCGTTGCTGATCTCAACGGCCTTGCGAAGGCGATCGACAAGGTGGCAGAAGAGCATAATCTGGAGATAAAGCTCTACAATGGGAAATTTGTAGAATCCCGCGAATTCGAGAAGGGGGTGTTTAATGGCAGACAGATCAACATCTTTGAATACAACGGGGAGAATGACCTGAAAGCGACATTGGTCCATGAAATGGGGCATGCTCTCGGGTTTAACCATGTCGACGATCCGAAGGCGATCATGTTCCCGATACTCGAAAAACAGGATCTCACGAATATTCATCTTACGCCCGCAGACGCAAGATTGGTGACAGATAAATTCTCCGGTGGCCTGGTCAACGCGAAGGGAAAGGCGCCCGTGCGCGCGGATTACCAGCGTCACCAGGGCAATTCCAGTCGATAGCCCGACAATCAATTTCAAAGCCCTCAGCGTCTACAGATCAGTGCCGAAAAAGGTCGAGCCGGATGGGTGAGAAATCTCCGGGCGCTTAGCTCAGCTGGTTCAGAGCGTACGCCTCACACGCGTAAGGTCGCTGGTTCGATCCCAGCAGCGCCCACGAAAGGGCGGTCCTGAAAAAAAGGAAGCCCTTGTGAGTCACAAGGGCTTCCGAGTGTTACGATGGGTTTTAAGAGGTTAGATGTGGTGACGATCCCGCCGCAGATCCCGCTTGTCCTTCCGCAGATCTTTTCGATCTTTCTTCAGGTCTTTGCGTTCCGCAACAACCTCACGCCGATCTCTGTGGAAATCGCGTTTGTCCTTCACGACGTCCCTATGGTCCTTGGCCAGGTCCCTGCGGTCTTTACGCACATCCTTCCGGAGGGCGGCCGCTTCCTTATGGTCCCCTTCCTTTCGTTCCTCCCGTAGCTGGCGCTTGTCTTTCCGAAGGTCCCGGAAATCCTTGCGCGCATCTTTCCGATCGGCCACGAGGTCTCTCTTGTCGTGCCGGACATCCCTGGCGCCCTTGCGAACCTCTTTCTTATCCTTCCGCACATCCACGAGGCCCTTCCTGATCTCCTTCTTGTCATGCTTGATATTCTTCGGCGTAGCAGCGACTTGGATCCAGGCAAAGCAGGCCACGAGCATCGCAACACCGAGAATGATCATGAATCGTTTCATTGTGAATCCCCTCCGTTTTGATTGATTAGTCTTGACGAGTCTGTGAATATTTCAATTTTCATCGCACCATTTTATGCGTATACACACTGCAATGCGCGTGCCAACACAAAAGCCGCGATAAGGTGACGAGAAAGCCATGGGCAAACAAATGTCGTCCGATCATGTGAACACTGTGGACTAATAAATGAACATCGTTTCATATCGTGACTTTTGCGTCCTTGATAATCTACAACGAATCCCGGAACCCTTCCATTCGATCATGCTGGCCGTCACATAGGACTGTCAGCAGGTCTCCAGGGTGACAAAAAGTCTCATGTCCGTAGCAGGGGGGTTGCAATTCAGCTCACGGCTGCGTATATTGACAAGCGTAAATTGCAGGCCTTCAACCCTTTAAAACCGATCCCGCGAGGTCGGAAAGGACAATGAATGTTAGGCATAGAGCATCGGATCATGCCCGAGAGGTTTACTCTCTCACGGGTCCATGATCGAACCAAAGTTTATCAACAAAACCTCCACCCTGTATGGGTCCGGAGGTTTTTTCGTTTTGGTGCGCAATCCCGATGAAATCACGCGTGATCGATGAATCCGGATTCAAGCGCACGTTGAACCGGCTCGCACACGAAATCCTGGAACGCAATAAAGGCGCTGAGACGATCGCGATCGTGGGCATCCGCACGAGGGGAGAGTTCCTCGCCCGCCGACTCGTGGAGAAGATCCAGAGACTGGAACACAAGGAGCTCCAGTTCGGCTTTCTGGATATCACGCTCTATCGGGACGATCTCAGGGGGAGGCGGGAGCAACCGCTGCTCAAGGGAACCGTCATCTCGTTCGATGTGACCGGTACGAATATCATCCTCGTCGACGATGTGCTGTATACAGGCAGGACGGTTCGTGCCGCTCTCGATGAGCTCGTTGATTTGGGTAGACCGGCGACTATTCAGCTCGCCGTCATGGTCGACCGTGGGCATCGGGAGCTGCCCATCAAGGCGGATTACGTCGGGAAAAATATCCCGACATCGGTCCACGAGGAAGTTCGGGTCCTGATGAAGGAAATCGCCGGCGAGGACGCCGTGGTATTGATCGAATCGGAAGGGGGCTAAGTCTGATGGGTCTGACGGGCCGCCACTTGCTGGGACTG
>VBOC01000140.1:2114-12118 GCA_005877655.1 Ignavibacteria bacterium | reverse complement strand
CTTCCGTCGAACAGCTCGACCATCCGTTGAGTCGCGAATCGGGCATCGAAGATTCCCGCGGGCGGAATAGGGGGCATCTCGTAACGGGCGGCGTCGATCCGCGCGGCCTCGATCCCGGCGACCTCGATTCCAAAGTAAAGTGTCTGCTTCGAACCGGATGCGTCGGAGATAGTGATTTCACTCAGAGAAGAGAGTTCATTTGCCTCCGCGAGCCCACGCACCGCGACGGGCGATCGAGCGGCGGCCGTGTGGGCGAGAATGAGTTGGCCGGAGGAGGATGTTTTGACCCAACAGCCCTGTCCCGGATTGATGGAACCGAGGGCATAATAACCGGCGGTATAGCCGAAATATCGCGAGATCACGATGCCCGGCGGGAGGGACGTAATCGCCGACACCGGAACGGAGCTCGAGATCGAGCCGATGAGATTCCAACCGGTGTTCACCGGGATCGTGTCGGCGAAAATGGAATCACCCAGGATCGCAACCGACCGATCCGACGGAAATCTGATCCAGTAGCCGAGGCCGCTCTCGAGTGTGTCCCGGACCTGATACGAACCCTGGTATGCGAATGCAGGCGAGGAGGCGGTAGGGAAGATCGTCGTCGTTCGGGCATCGGCGACTTTCACCGGAAGTGAGAGCAGATCCCAACCCGCGACGACGGCGACGAGAGCGCCATGAAATGTTATCGCAAATGCGCCGTCACTCTGATCGTGGATCGAACTGTCGGCGAGCGCCGTCACGCGCACTCTAGCCTGGGCCGTCGGGGAGTATGGCACATGCCAGGAGTAAGATCCGGTGAGAGAGTACACGCTGTCTGCGACGGGCAGCCAGTTCGCTCCGTTATCGGTCGAGTACTGAATCCGGACGGATGTTTGCGGCGCCTCAGTCCAGGTGATCGGGTGGATTGTCGTCGCGTCCCAGAGTTCTCCTCCGTTGGGAGACATGACTGTGATCGCGTGAACTGCGATGGGCATCCGCCGCTGATAAGCGCCGTTGCCATGAGTGGCCGCGCGGAGCATTCTGTTAGAAGGTGAAAATGATAAGCCGGCGATCAGGACCGCATCGGGAAGCCCTTCGGAGATATTATCCCAGGTGCTGCCGCCATTTGTCGAGACATAGACTCCGATGTCGTTGCCGGCATAGACGACATTACCGTCTGTAGGGTCGACGAGGACCGCTGTAGTCGGAATGTCGGGAAGAGTTCCTGTTATGTCGGACCAGCTCCCGCCGGCATTCGTCGACTTGAAGAGATGCCCGACGTTCGAGCCGGCAAAAGCTGCATAGACGATCCTCGAGTTGGACGGATCAACCGCCAAATCCATCGGATAGCGGTCGGGCAGGGTGCCGGTGACGTCGGTCCAGGAGACGCCGCCGTTCGTCGTACGGAACACGTGGGACCGTGCTCCGAGAGGCGCCTTTCCGACGTAGAGCGTATTGGGACTTGTGAATGAGATTGCCATCGAGAGCGACAGATTGCCGTCGAGGAAACCGGATGAGCTGGTCTGGGACCAGCCTGTTCCCGCGCCCGTGCTCTTGTAGACCAGATCCTTGCCCAGATAGATGACATTTGTATCGGAGGGTGACATGATGAGAGGCGTATTCCAGCTTCCCGGGGATCCGGAAGAGAATACTCCCCCGAAGAAGTTCCCGCGGTCGGTTGATCTTCCCACGCTCCCGCCATTTCGATTCACGGCGAACATTGTCCGGTCATTTTTGGGATTGATGGCGGTCCAGCCGCACTCATCGAGCGCGGTCCGGCTCCAGAGGAGACTTCCTGTGTATTTGTAACCGGGGATGTGGTCCTGCGACTGCACGATCGCAAGGAGGGAGTCGGAGGTAGAATTAGAAAAGCCATTGTAAAATTGCCCGGTTTGCATCCCGAAACCGACGTTGTTGAACGTGATGCCGAAATCGACCGACCGATACACCCCGTCGTCATTGACAATATAGAGCGTATTCGGATCGGTGGGATGGTGGGCATAGGCGTGATGATCGGAGTCGGATCCGCCGCTTCCGATCAAGGAGGTTCCCCCGTTCGTGGAGTAGTAAATGCCCACGCCTGCCCGCACGATTCGGGTCGAGTCGTCGGGTTTCACCGCGACAAAATGTGAATACCAGCCCTGGACTCCGGAGACATCCTGCGAACTGATTTGCGTCCAGCTCGATCCGAAGTCAGTCGACCTCCAGAGACTGCTCACCGAGGTAGTGCTGTCGGCGACGCTTGCATAAACTACGCCGGGATTGCCGGCATACGGTTCGAGCAGTGCCTTGCCGGAAAAAGTGGGAAAGGCACCCACGGCGAACCAAGTCTCGCCTGCGTCGAATGAGATGTACAAACCGCCGCCGCCGCTCGAAAAATTACCGCAGGTGGCGAGCATGAGCGTCGTATCAGACGGATTGATGAGAAGGTCTTCCGCCATCGGGACCGGGAGCGTGGCGTACCACGCCTGTCCTCCGTTGGTCGTTTTGTAAATACCTTCGGTGGTCGCGGCGAGTACCGTGCGCCTGTTATGGGGGTTGATGCGGATGGCCTGAACCCCGCGTTCTTCATTGAACGACCAATCGAGACTTTTTATCCATGTCGATCCGCCGTCCGTGGTCTTCAGGATCCCGACACCGTAGCTTCCGCGGGTCGTGCGAATGATAACGCCGCCGAGGGCAGCCTGATAGCGGTAGACTTCGCCGGTTCCGATGTAGATGGTATTGGAATCGGACGCTTCGATTGCGATCGCTCCGACTCCGAGGACGGGGTAACCCGTTACGACGCGCTGCCAGTCGCCGGCCAGACCGCCCGTGTAGGAGCGCCACAAACCGCCGCTTGCCGAGCCGACATACACGGTATTCCCGTTCAATGGATTGAATGCCACGCTGATCGTTCTTCCCTGCAGGTTCAATGGACCGATCGGTTCCCAGAGCGATCCCGCGGTGATGGACGAGGGCGCCCGTTTTCCGATCAGCCGTTTGGACTCAGCGTAAGCCTTATAGAACTTCGCCGGCGCGATATCGGCATCCGGGTAAGCGCGTGCCCGCGTCCAGAACTCCAAAGCCTCAAGGGCGCCTGACGGCCCGGCTTCACGCTCGGACACTGTGCCGGTCGTCCTGTTCATTCCACTCGTCCCGGTGAGGGGATGACCCGGACGAGCGGAATTCGTGGCGCGGGGAGCGAGAAGGAATGCGCCAAGGAACGACACGACGATCGCCGTACAAAGTGTGAAAACTCTCATGAAATCTCCCCTCGTTTTTGAGTGATCGGGTCCGATATTATTTAATGAGCAGTATTTTTCTCGTCTGAACGAATTTTTCGGCGGAGAGCCGGGCGAAATAGACGCCGCCTCCGAGATTACCTCCATCCAATTGCACCGCGTAGACTCCGGGAGAATTGATCCTGTCGACGATTTTACCAACTTCCTGCCCAAGCACATCGTAAATTTTCAAGACAACATGGCTTTCCAGCGGGACCTGGTACCGGAATTCGGTCGTGGGATTAAACGGGTTCGGGTAGTTCTGGTCCAGCCCGTATTCCTTTGGCGTTTCTGCAATTTGTGCCTCGGAGATTATCAGCCTGATCCGGGGAGCTGATTTTTCTGCCGCTTCCACGCCACTGAGGGAGCCGTCTCCGCTCAGTGCGATCGCCTTTCCATCCAGGAGGAGCGTGGCTAGAGTTCCCCGGATTCGCCAGCTGATCGACAATGGCTCTTCAGCGCCCGAGACGAGGATCGGCACATCGACCGATCTGTTTCCACCGGACAGCGCCACCATTCGTTGGGTGACGAACCGGGCATCGAAGACGCCACCGGGCGGAACGGGCGGCATCTCGTATCTCGCCGCATCGATCCCGGAGGCTTCGGGTCCGAAGTAAAGAGTTTGCCTCGAACCGGAGGCGTCGGAGATCGTGAGTTCGCTGAGTGAACCGAGTTTGTTCCCCTTCGCAAGGTTCTGTGCCGCCACCGGGGATTGACCGGCCGCCGCCGGCGACAAGACGAGTTGGCCGTAATTGGAAGCCTTGACCCAGGAGCCATCTCCCGGATCAACGGTATCAATCGCGTGATAACCGGCGGAGTAACCAAAGTATCTGGAGGTGATGATCCCCGGCGGAGACTCCGCAATCGCCGACACCGGAACCGGGCCGGAGATCGAGCCGATGAAATTCCACTCGGGATACACAGGGATCGTCTGGAACCCAAGCGAGTCACCAGATAGATGAAGAGTCTGGTTTGATCCGAACTTCAACCAGTAAGCCCGGCCGTTGATGAGCGTATCGCCGATGAAATAGCTTCCCTGATATCCGAATGCGGGAGATACTGCCGTCGGAAAGATAGCAGTCTTGAGCTTGCTGGCCGGGACCACCGGGACGGAAAGAATGTTCCAGCCGGAGGCGACACTGACCGGGACGACGGCGGGCCTTGGGAGTTTGATGACGGCCGTATAGATGTCCATGTTGTACCCGCCTGCCCGCTCGTCCGTCCACACGGGCACGATCCGGTAATCCCACGAATCGATACCGATATAGTCGCCGAAGCGGACATCGCTGTTCGGGGTAAGCTGCGGAGAATCCTGCGAACTCAATTGCTGGTTTGTGAACGTGGCCCCGCCATCAGTTGAACGCGCTAGGTACGCCTCGAAGATCGCATTGCTCGCCGTGTTGCGAGTGTCGTAGAAGATTACCGAAACCCTGCCCTGGTCATCCACGCTGATCCACGGCCAGTATTGCTGCTTATGGTGTCCAAGAGAGCCCACAGGGTCATTATTCACTCTCGCTGGCGCAGACCATCCCACTCCTCCGTCCGTTGAACGGCTCAGAAAGACGTCGTCATCCCCGTTCCTGTGGTCGCTCCAGGTTACGTAGATATAGCCGTTCCGGCTGCCTCCGCTCAGGTCGACGGCGATGGAAGGGAACCCGTGCAGTGTCCCGACCGGACTGATGGTGCTGTCGACGCCGAAACTCGCTCCGCCCGCCGTCGACTTGTCGAACATGATGCCGGAGCCCGCCCAGACGACGTATACTTCACCGTTCGGGCCGATTGCCGGTTCCGATCCCTGGACACTCCCACTCGCGTCGCTCACCTGGACCATCGAGGACCAGGTATGGCCGCCGTCCGTCGAGCGTGTCAGTTGTATTCCCCCGGGAGTCCCGAACCTGGTCCATGCGATGTAGAGTGCATTCGAAAAGGGGCTTGACCGGCTGAAGTCGCAGGCGATATACTCTTTATCGTCGAAGGCGGAGCCGGGGATGGTAGGCGCGATACTGGCGGCGTTAAATGTCTGCCCTTCATCAGTCGACCTGTAGACAAGGATCTTTCCGTCGTTGTTCGTGCTGTTGGTCGAGATAGTCGCAATATAAAAGTTGCCCGCCGTATCGGTGCCGACCGAAGGGTCGCTTGCGTGAAGATGGAGTGAATCGATGACCGGCAGGAGGGCGCTCGTCGACCATGTGGTTCCGCCGTCCACTGAGAGGCTGTATCCGACTCTTCGGACGGCGGGGTTCTCCCCCGTCCGAAAATCGCGCCATGCGGCAACGACACGGTTCGGGTGCTTGCGGCTGATCTTTACCGACGGTTCATTTTGCGGAAATGTGTCGACCGAGATATTGACGTTTGGATAGATGGAGGCCTGCGCCGCTCCGGGGGTTCTTGGAACGGCGTGGAGGTCAGGCTTCGGCATCTGGCGCATGAGCTCCTCCGGATAAACGTCGTGCGGTTTCGAATACAGCGTGTCATGCCGGGTGGCGTTCGTGCCGGAGCCCGATTGTGCAAGCAGTGTCGCCACCCCTCCGCTCGCGAGCCCGACAAAAATGCAAGTCGATACGTTGAGAACAAATTTCATGGCCCAAGTCCCCTCTCTGAAAAAAAACTCTCTCCCACAAAAACATTTTCTTCGGTTCGGCGTTCAGCGATCCTTCTCGAGATAATAAGCGACCAGATCGGTTCCGACCGGTTTTACGCCGAGCTGCCGGAGCATCGTCACGACCTGCCCGCGATGGTAGGTCGAATGGTTCACAAGGTGCTGCATCAGCCGCCCCAGAGGCTGGGAATAGGCTTCCCCCTTCAGGTTCCGATACGCGATCACTTTTTTGAGATCTTCATCGGTCCTGAGCATGTGACAGAATCCCATGATTTCATGCTCGACCATGTCCCAATGGTCGCTGAGGAGGTCGAGGGAGGGGTATGCCCCGTCACTACCGAAGGAACCCGGAGACTCCCCCTTCCAGCGCATGAACCAGAGTTCCTCCGCGCCCATGATATGGAAGAGCGTTCCGTGAATGCCGCCGTGGCTGGAGTTGAGGTCCTTCGCGAACAGCTCCGGAGAAAGAGTTTCGACGACCGCGAGGATCCGGCGCTTAGCCCAGTAATTGTAATCGTAAAGATTCTGGATGTCGGTGACATTCACGGGAATATCCGCTCCAGGCTCCCGGCCTGGGGGAGCAAGAGTCTTGCGCCGTCGGCCGTGATCAGCATTTCATCTTCCAGACGGATGCCGAACTCCCCGATAATGTAGATACCCGGCTCGTTGCTGTGCATGTTTCCCGCCTGCTCCGGCGATGCGTGAAGTACTTGTAATCGGGGCCGTAGCCGGCTGCGGTAATGACGCGACGCGCTGCCGCGTCAATATCTTCGCCGGGGACGCCGGGTTTGGCTGCGGCGAGACCGGCATCCTGCGCTTTCCGGACAATCCCCCACACGGCCGTCATCTTTTCGGATGGCTTGCCGAAGACGGTCGTGCGGGTGACGTCTGAAGCGTACCCCTCGACCGAGCAACCCCCGTCGATCAGGACGATCTGGCCCTCCCGGAGCGTGTGCTCCTTCACGAGCCCGTGCGGATAGGCGGACGCTTCTCCGAAGAGAACGAGGGCGCCCCCTGTGACGCCGAACTCGGAAAACATTTTCGTAAGCGTCGAGCCGAACTCGCGCTCGGTGAGGCCGTCTTTCAACGCTTTGAGAGAACCGGCGAAAACGTGCGCCGTGATATCGTTCGCGATTTGCATGAGTTCGATCTCATGAGGCGATTTGACGCTCCTGCAGCCGGCGGTGACGGGGGTGCCGCTCACGATCGAGGCCGCCGCCGCGGCCTTCCCGACGTTCTCGGTGACGAAATATCTTGTCGTTTCCTCGACGCCGATGGTTCCGGTCGTCATTCCTCCGCTCCGGAGGATTTCTCCGATCAGCGCAAACGGGCTCTCATGCTCTTCCCAGGTGAGCAATCTTGCGTCGCCGACCTGTTCCCGCGCCCGCCCTTCCTCAAATTTCGGCGCGCAATAGACGGGTTCTCCGTTTGCCGGAAGAACCATTGCGAACAACCGCTCGCTCCGTCCCCAGTTCGCGCCGGTGAAATAGGTCATGGTCGTTCCGCCCTCCATGAGAATGGCGTCGATATTCTGCTCGAACATGAGCTGTCGGGCGTTCTCCTGGCGCTGGAGACGCTCCTCCGCGGTGATCGGCTTAATCCGGTCGCGGATTTCCTTGACGGTGCGGGTGATGCCCGGAGCGGATTCTGCATGCGGGTTCTCCGGTCCCGCGGACGGGACCAAAAGAGGGACGGAAAGTTGCGCGAGGGCTCCGGCGGCAGATGTCTTGATGAACGCCCTGCGATCCATACTCACCTGCCTTCCCTTTTCCATTCGGCAAGTTTCCGCAATGCTTCGAGGGGAGTGATTGCGTTGATGTCGATCGTCCGCAGCTCTTCACGGAGCCGGTCGTCCTTCGATTCGAACAGCGGCATCTGCATCGCGGCGCGGGGTAAACTTCTTCCCGCCAACGGGGTCTTGGTTTCCCCGAGCGGTTTCTGCCGTTCTCCCGGAAGAGGCCGGGTCTCTTTCGGAGCGGCCGGCATGGCGGGATCTCGGGTCCGGTCGCCGGGATTTCGGGTATCAGGAGGACCCTCAGCCCCGTGAACGGGGTCTGCGATACTGAGCTCGGAGCGCTCAAGGTTCAGGAGGATGCTCTTCGCCCTCGCCGTCACCTCCCCGGGCATGCCGGCCATCTCTGCGACCTGGATTCCGTACGAATGATCTGCGAAGCCGGGGGTGACCTTGTGAAGGAAAATCACTTTGTCCCCATACTCCCGAACTTCGACTTTGAAATTCTTAATGCGCGGAAACATGTCGGCCAGCTCGTTCAGTTCGTGGTAGTGAGTCGCGAAGAGGGTCTTGGCGCCGATGCGTTCATGGAGGTATTCGGTCAGAGCCCATGCGATGCTGATCCCGTCGAACGTGCTGGTGCCGCGCCCGACTTCGTCGAGCAGGATGAGGCTGCGCGAAGAGGCGGTGTTGAGGATATTCGCCGCCTCGTGCATCTCGACGAGGAATGTGCTCTCGCCCGCCGCGATATTATCGCTTGCGCCGACACGCGTGTAGATTCTGTCCACGATCCCGATGTGAGCGGATTTCGCCGGCACGAAGCTCCCGATGTGAGCCAGGAGCACGATGAGCCCTACCTGCCGCAGATAGCTCGATTTCCCGCTCATGTTCGGGCCCGTTATAATCAAAATCTGGTTTTCGCCCGTGTCCAGCCGCGCATCGTTAGCGGTGTACGCATCGGCGGGAGGAAGGAGTTTCTCGATCACGGGATGACGCCCCCCGATGATCTCAATCGTTGCATCGTCCGCAATTTCAGGAAGGACGTAGCCGTTTTCGGCGGCGACCTCTGCGAGAGACACGAAACAGTCGAGCAAAGCGACGAGGCCAGCGTTCTGCTGGATGCTTTCGGTTTCACCGGCGATCATCAGGCGGAGTTCGTTGAACAATTGTGATTCGAGAGAGGCGATTTTCTCCTCCGCCTTGAAGATCTTGTCCTCATACTCCTTCAGCTCAGGCGTGATGAACCGTTCGGCGTTTGCCACGGTCTGCTTCCGCACATAGGACGACGGGACCTTATCCTTGTGCGTATTCGTGATTTCGATGTAATACCCAAACACATTATTAAATCCCACCTTGAGCGAGGGGATTCTCGTCCGTTCCCGCTCCCTCGTCTGCAAGGCGGCAATCCATGACTTGCCGTTGAGGGCGATGTCGCGAAGCCCGTCGAGATCCGCGCTGAACCCCTTCTTGATCGCGCCGCCCTCGGCGAGGGAAAGCGGGGGGTCTTCCGACAGCGCGGCCGAAATTCTATCGGTCAGCGCGTCGAGCGGCCGGATGCCGCGGTGAAGCGAGCCGAGCGTCCCGGTTTCGAGCGGACCGGCGGCATGCTTGAGCTTCGAAACGTGGATCAGCATATTCTTAAGGGCGACGACGTCGCGCGGGTTGGCGCGGTTGGTGCATACTTTTGTAATGAGGCGCTCCAGGTCGCCGATGTCCGACAGGATACGGCCCAGCTCTCCGCGGAGATCGGATTTCTCCGCGAGCTCCTGAACCGAGGAGAGACGTGCCCTGATCGCATCCGCCTTCTTCAGGGGGTGGTTGATCCACTGTTTCAAAAGGCGTCCGCCCATCGGCGTTCGGGTGCGGTCCAGCACCCAGAAGAGCGTGCCGTCTTCGCGCCCGTCGAGAGATTGCGTAATTTCCAGGTTCCGCTTGGTCGACGGGTCGAGCCGGATGTAATCTCCCGCGTTGAACGGAATAATCTTGCGAATGTGGAGAAGATTTGCCTTCTGGGTCTCCTGAAGGTAATTCATGATACTCCCGGCGGCTACGATCCCCAATTTCATTTCTTCGATCCCGAAACCTTTGAGCGTCCGGGTGTTGAAGTGTTGACGCAGCAGCTCACCGGCGTAATCGAAGGTGAATATCCAGTCGTCGAGCTTTGAGTAGAGACCGTTGTAGCGTTCGTTGAGGGCCGCCCGGACGGCTTCGAGGTCGCGCTTCTGGACCAGAATTTCCGCCGGCGCCAGGGAAGCGATTTGTTCGGCAAGGGCGCCGAACGGGATTTCTGTAACTTTGAAATCTGCCGTCGTCACGTCGATAAATGCCACGCCGGCTGTATCCTGAGCGGAAGGGAGGGCATGGGGGAGGGCGACGGCGAGGAGGGAATTGTTCCGCTTCTGTTCGAGAACCTTTTCAGAGAATGCGACGC
>VBOC01000140.1:0-2008 GCA_005877655.1 Ignavibacteria bacterium | reverse complement strand
GGCAAGAGGGATTTCGCCGGCGGAGCCATTTCCCCGCTTCGTAAGCGTGATCCCAAGGACCTTCGAGGTCAGCCGGGCATCTTCTTCGAACGTTTCGTAAAAATCGCCGAGACGGAACAGGAGGACTGTCCCGGGGTACTTCGACTTCATCAGGGCATATTGCTTCATCAACGGCGTCGACATGGCCGGAAACGGCGTGAATGGGAGGTTTCAAACAATTAAACCAAAAACGGAGTGAAAATCAATGAAAATCCATCCCCGACCGTGGCCGATTCCGCGCGGTCCAGGGGGTGGGACATGGGCCGGCTTCTTCAGTAGAGAAACATCGGCTTTCCGAGGAGGTGCGCAACTTTCGGGCGGTATTGGTCGATGTCGTAGAGCTCGTCCACGTCGACCCGCTTCTTTCCTTCGGCGATGATATTCGCGGAGACTGTCGTGTACTTGCCGTCGCGAAGAGCCACCATACGGCCCGGCTGTTTTTTTAGTAGTAAATCGGTCGCGAGATGCCCATAACTGGTCGAGACCATGAGATCGAGCGCGTCGGGCTCGCCGCTCCGCATGAGGTAGGCAAGCTGTTGATAGACCGAGCGAACGCCCGACCGCCGTTCGAGCTCGATCGACACAAACTCTCCGATTCCCCCCAGCTTCTTGTGCCCGTACGCGTCCGCCTCGCCCTTCATGAACATCGCTCCGCCGAGGGGCTTCGCGCCCTCCGATATCGTCATAATCGCGTATCGGCTCGGATTCCCGTTTCTGTCTTCGACGAGGTACTTGACGAGCTTGTCGACGTCGAAGTCGACTTCCGAAATGATCGCGCGATCCACACCCGCCAGGTACGCCGAGATGAGCGACGTTTCCCCTGAATACCTTCCGAAGAGCTCCACGACCGCGATCCGCTCGTGCGAGCCCGCCGGGGTCCTGAGCGCGTGAATGAAGTCGACGCTCCTCGTCACGGCCGTCGAGAAACCGATGCAGTAATCGGTTCCAAAGACGTCGTTATCCATAGTCTTCGGGATGCAGACGATCGGAAAACCCTCCTTGTGAAGCTTAACCGCATAGCTCAACGTATCATCCCCTCCGATCGCAACCAGCGCGTCCAGCTTGAGAGAAGCGAGGACGCGAAGAATGTGTTTGGTGCAATCGACCGGCTTCTCGGGATCTCCCGCCGGAAACTGCTTCCTGAGGAAATCGGGCATCTCCTTCGGCTTCACCTTCCCCGGGTTGGTCCTCGAGGTATGAAGATAGGTGCCTCCGGTCCGGTCGATCGTGCGCGTGTTGGCCTTCGTCAGCTGAATCGTATTGTGGGCCTGAGTCTCAGGATCCTCGGGATTGAAATTCAGCAATCCACCCCAACCCCGACGGATCCCCATCACCTCGTGGTTTTCGTCAGTGGCGTAATACACCGCAGCTTTGATGCATGGGTTGAGGCCGGGCACGTCGCCTCCACCCGTCAAGATGCCGAATCTCATGATGACGCCTTCAGTCGGTTCGGAAAGTTTTTCGAAAAATTAACTGACCAATGTAAAAAATATCGCGCCCTTAATCAATTGATCCGCGGAATTGCATTTTGGCAAAACTCTCATTATTTTCGGGCTGCTTTCGTGAAGAACAGGCGCACATTTACCCGGTCTCAATGCTAGGAGCGAAGACGAAACCGCGAGCCCACGAGGATGACTCCGCTGTCGTTGCGCGTATCGCCCGCGGCGAGGACTCGGCGCTCTCGACGCTCTATGACCGGTACGCAGTGCTTTTGTACACGCTCGGGATGCGGATCCTGCGCTCGGTGCAGGATTCGGAAGATATTGTGCAGGAGGTGTTTACACAGGTCTGGACAAAGGCGGGAACCTATCAGCCCGAGAGAGGGAGCGTCTACACCTGGCTCGTCACCATGATGAGGAAGCGCACGCTTGAGCGGTTGAGAGCACGGGGGTTCAGATCCACGGCCCAGCAGATCGATCTCATGAATCCCGCACTTTTTGGAGCTACGGGCGCATCGGGTCACGAGAGC
>VBOC01000142.1 GCA_005877655.1 Ignavibacteria bacterium | reverse complement strand
TCACGTTATTTCGGTCCGCGTCGGATTCTGAGGTCCGCGACCCTCTCGCCTGCCTGATGCGAGGGCGTTGATGCCGGCGAAGGTATCCGTTTTGGTAAGAGACCAGAGTACGCTGTTTGCATTGGAGCATTGAGGGGAAGAAGGGTTCCGGGGGCGGGCGATTCCGGCTGGGGGCTACGGCCGTCCGATTGTGTATCATCGTCGCGAGTGCCACCCTCGCCGGCAAAGGCCGGACCCAGGGGCAGTTCGAGGAGGCGGAAGCGCTCTCGGTCGACCCTCTTAAGTTCACATATATTCTGGACGCCGGCGCAAATACGCTGGTGAAGCTTTCGGACAAAAGGGAGGTGCTTGTATCGGCTGGCGGATATGGCTGGTCCGATCAAGCGTTCGATCATCCCGCCGATGTTATTGCCCCCAACGGACTGGATGTCTATGTGGCGGATTACGGGAACCACCGCATCCAGCGCTTTGATCGAAATCTCAATTTCGTCTCGTCCTTTTCGACGCGGAATGAGGAGACGGCAACCGTCCAGTTCGGCTATCCGAGCGGCGTCGCCCAGGACCGATTCGGATCGTTATTCATAACCGACGGCGAAAACAAGAGAATCGTCAAGGTGAACGCGACCGGAGGTATCGAATCGGTCTTCGGCGATATCGCCGCCGGAGAAGGGCGACTGGAATCACCTTCGAGGGTCCGGGTGAGCACGGACGACCGCGTCTATGTCCGGGACCTGAATCGGATTGTTATCTTCGATATTTTCGGGAATTATCTCGGCACCCTGGGCCACAATTTGTTTAGACGCCTTCGGAGCTTCAACGTCGAAGGGAAAACAGTCTTCGTTCTCGACAGTTGTAGGGTCGAGGCGTTCCGCGAGGGAGGCGAAGGCGATCATCTCCGTGTTGTTCTCACACAAGGAACTGGACGCGATCTGTGCGATGCCATCGACATCGACGTGAAGGGGGATCGCCTCTATGTGCTCACGGAGCATCGTGTCTGGACCGAGAAACTACTTCTTGAACAAGTTCGATAGAAAGAGAGAGAACGGTACCCGCTGCGCCGTCCAGTAGTTGACAAAGTCTGCGGAAAACGGTATAATCAAACATAGAAGGAGGACATATGGCAGGAAAGAGTCTTAACAAAGCCACCCTGATCGGCAATCTGGGAAAGGACCCGGAGGTGAGTTACACTGCTTCAGGTGTCGCCGTCGCGAAGTTTTCTATTGCGACCAACGAGCGCTGGAAGGATGCCGAAGGGAATGTTCAGGAGCGCACTGAATGGCACAATATCGTTGCATGGCGCAAGCTTGCGGAAATCTGCGGTCAGTATCTGAAGAAGGGGAGCAAGGTGTACCTGGAAGGAAAACTTCAGACCCGGTCCTGGGACGACAAGAATACAGGCGTCAAGCGCTACTCCACCGAGATCATTGCCGATGACATGATCATGCTCGACGGTAAGCCGAGCGGAATGAACGATTCCCATCCGGTCGCGGAAGAGCAGTCCGCGCCGGAGAAGGATGATCTCCCGTTCTAGCTGCTTCTCCGATCCACAAGTCCCCGGGATTATCGGTCTTGCGGGCCTGTCGGATCGACACGTTCCTTGTAAACCTCCCGAATAGATCCATCAGGTGAACCGCCTCCCTCTTCATTTGGTGCTCAGTATCGCGTTGATTGAGCAAGGTTTTCAGGCCGCTATGGCATCAACCCCCGCACCGGTGCGTTCCCGGCACGCCATGGTGGTGTCGGCCGACCGGCTGGCCTCGGAGGCCGGCCTTGATATTTTGAAGAAAGGGGGCAGCGCGGTCGACGCAGCTGTCGCGGTGGGTTTTGTGCTCGCCGTGGTCTTTCCGGAAGCCGGGAATATCGGCGGAGGAGGTTTCATGCTCATCCGCAAAAAGGGTGGGGAGGCCGTCGTCATCGATTTTCGGGAGAGGGCCCCTGGGGCCTCGCGGAGAACGATGTACGTCGACAGTGCCGGGAATGTGACAGACAAGACTCTGATCGGACACCTGGCAGCGGGCGTCCCGGGCACGGTTGCCGGATTGCTCAAAGCCCTGCACGATTACGGGACCATGAGCGCTCGTGATGTTCTCCGGCCCGCCGTCGAGCTGTCCAAGAATGGATTCGTGGTCGATCGGCGTCTCGAGCGCTCGCTGGAAAGCTGTAAATCCGACATGTCCGGATTTCCATCCACGATGAGCATCTTCACACGGAATGGAACCCTGCTCAAGGAAGGGGACACACTCCGCCAACCGGATCTCGCAGCGACGCTCAGCCGCATCCAGGAGAAAGGAGTGGAGGGTTTCTATAAGGGCGAAACCGCCCGGCTGATTGCAGAAGAAATGCATCGGGGAGGCGGGATCATGACCCTGAAGGACCTCGAAGACTATCAGGCGATTGTCCGCGAACCGGTCAGAGGTTCGTATCGCGGGTATGAGATTGTTTCCGCTCCGCTTCCGAGCTCCGGTGGATTGTGCGTGCTGGAAATTCTGAATATCATGGAGGGATACGACCTCGCATCGATGGGGTGGCACTCCTCGGGATCGGTGCACCTGATGGCCGAGTCAATGAGACGTGTTTATGCCGACCGCGCAGAGTTCATGGGCGATCCCCGCTATGTCGAGGTCCCCGTCAGCGCGCTGATCTCGAAGCACTATGCCGGCGAGCGGCGCAGAGAGATCGACCCCGCCCGCGCAGCCGACAGCACATCCGTTCGCCACGGAAGCCCACAGGGAAATGAAGGCCGGCACACGACGCACTACTGCACGGTTGACGCGTCGGGCACGATCGTTTCGACGACGTACACGCTCAATGACCTTTTTGGATGCAAAGTCGTGGTGGGCGGCTCGGGATTTTTGCTGAATGATGAGATGGATGACTTTAGCGCGAAGCCGGGAGTGCCGAACGCCTACGGTCTCATCGGGGGCGATGCCAATGCGATTGCCCCCGGCAAACGCCCGCTCAGCTCCATGACTCCGACAATTGTGCTGAAGGATTCGAGGCCGTTCCTCGCACTCGGCGCCCGGGGAGGCTCAAAAATTATCACGGCAGTCGTGCAGGCAATCAGCAACGTCATCGATTTCGGCATGGGCCCGCAGGAGGCGGTCGACGCGCCCAGATTCCACCATCAGTGGATGCCCGACACGCTTGTCTACGAAAAGTTCTGTTTTCCCCGTGATGTCATTCAAAATCTCGAGCAGAAGGGCCATCGGCTCAATGAGTCAGACGGGCCGCTCGGAGAGCTGGAAGCGATCGCATTCGACAGTTCCCAGGGATGGATCTACGGCGCCCCCGACTCCCGTGAAGGAGGCGTGGCGCTCGGTTACTGATCCAATTTAGATGTATATTAGCAGCAACACCTGTTCTTTTCAATAATTCACGCCGGTAACGGGAATTCCGTGCGTCCCTGTCGAGGGGTTTGTTCCCCGGCAGGGTCAAGTCGGAAGCTGCCCCGCAACTGTAAACCCGGTACCGCCCTCCCGCAGCGTGCGGGGGGACGGTATTCGTCTCTGCCATGAAGTAGTCACTGTCCTGCTGATGCGGGATGGGAAGACGGCTGGAGATCGGGAAAAGCCAGGAGACCGACCGGCTGTGCAGCCTTAAAGACCTTCGCGGGAAGGTGGACGCTATTGATTGTATTTTTCTGGACCCCAATTTTCCGCTGAAGGTTGGGGTTTTTTATTTTTAGCAAGAAAACGTGAACCGTGCTCTTCCAATTGTGCTCTTCTTTCAAATACTCCTTGCCGAGCCGCAGGTCCGGCCTGACAGCGAGAAAACGTTTCCGATGAAGGAAGTCGTCGTAACCGCTACAGGCAGTCCCGTGCCCATCGGGAGTTCTCCCTCGCGCGTAACCCGGCTCTCGCGCGAGTCGATTGAGATGATGAACGGGTCGACTCTCGGTGTGATCCTTCGGGACGCGCCCGGGCTCCTCGTGCGCGAATACGGCGCGGGCGGCGCCCTTCAGACGGTTTCGTTCCGGGGAATGGCCGGTGAGCAGACGCTCGTGCTTCTTGACGGCGCGCCCATCAACAATGTGCAGCTGGGCCTCGCGGATCTCCGCCTGGTGCCGGTCGATCAGATCGAGCGGATCGAACTTGTGCGAGGCGGGGGCTCCTCGCTCTATGGAGCGAATGCGGTGGGGGGAGTCATCAACGTCATGACGAACAGTGCGTCCCGAGAGTCGGAGAGTGTGTTGGACGGATCGGCCGGGTCGTTCGGCGCGAGCCGAATCGGGGTACGCTCGTCGTTTGCCCCCTCTCAAGACGTCCGGCTCACCCTCGGTAGCGCGACCGAGACGGGATCGGGCAATTACCCCATCTCCCTTTTACAACAAGGAGTAGCAACCGACGCCGTCCGCACAAACGTCGATTATCGTGGATACGACGTTTACATGAAATCCGATTGGCAGCCCTCGATGCGAACGTATGCTCATCTTCTCGTGTCCTATGAGAGCCTCGATCGGGGGACTCCGGGCCCCTTTCTGACGGCTTCCTCCCAGAGGCTTGCCCGCCAGGCGGACGATGAACTGCTGGCGGTTGGTTCGGTTTCTTCGGACATAAGCGAGCGTGTTCGATTTTCGGCATCCGGCGGTTTTCAGGATGCCTACGAGCATTATGCGGATTTTCTCGGGATCTTCCCAGCAGAGGGCAGCGATGAGCGCAGGGGTGGAGCTCGGGAGCGCCGACGCGACCGGCAATGCGCTCGACGAGGAAAAAACGCAGGGGCACGAAGGCGTATTCCTGGCTTCCGAGATCGTGGCCGACTCCATCGCTTCGCAAATGGTCATATCCCTCTTTCCCTCCATCCGGTACGATCACTTCGCGGGTGTGGATGATGCCTGGAGCCCGAAGCTCGGCCTCAACCTCAGTACCCCCGGACTGGCCCCCGATGGCAAGCTCTCGCTCGCCGTCCATTCCACGCTGGGAAGGGATTTCCGCCCTCCCACGTTCAATGAGCTCTACTATGCCGGCGCCGGCGGCCATGGCAATCCCGCTCTGGTGCCCGAACGCTCTGTGAGTTTCGATCTCGGTCTCACGCTCGGGTACCCGTGGGCGGGGATACAGGAACTGGACGCCACCTACTACTCGATCACGACCCGCGAGCGGATCTTGTGGCAGCCGGCCTCGTCCCAGTTCGATTGGGCCCCCGTCAATGTCGGGAAGACGGAGTCCCGAGGTTTTGAGATTGAGTACAGATGGAAACTCCCCGGCGGATGGCTCGAACTCGGCGGCAACTATGCGCTATTGGATGCCCGGAAGAAATTCAGTTCGGGGGCCGGAGATCCCACGTATGGCAAACAGCTGGTCTATGTGCCGCTGGAAACGGGGGATATCGGGGCGACGATCGGTCTGCCCCTTCACGATTACTTGCTCAGTCGGCTCCGCATGCGGATCGCCGGTGAATACGTCGGCGACCGCTATACGGTCGAAGACAACAGTGTGGCGCTTCCGGGGTATTTTCTGTTCAATGGTAAAATGGAGCTCGATCTTCACGTCTGTGACGATCTCGGAATGCAGATCCGGTATGAAGTCGGCAATCTCACAAACGAATCGTATGAAGTCATCCCTCGTTATCCGATGCCGTTGAGGAACCACACTCTCTCGTTCTCTATCACAAAAACATATGGAGGGGCACATCGATGAAGCAAGGGGCGGTTCTCGCCATGGTCGCATTCGTTCTGGCGTTCTCATCATGCCGCAAATCTAGCACGATCATAGAAACGACCGCTCGGTGTGTATGTCGTGAACGAGGGGGGATTCTCGGGGGGCGCATCGCTCTCGTATTATGACAAGCAGCGTGACAGCATGTTCAATTCTATCATCGGGGCTTCCGCAAACTGGACCTTTCCCAACGACATGATCATCCTCAGCGGCAAGGGCTATCTGGCCGTGAACGGCTCCGATCGGGTCGACGTGCTGGATCTGGGCTCCCAGTCGGTTGCCAAATCGATTCAATTCCCACAATTCAGCGGTCCGGGCTATTTCGCTGCGGACGGCTCGACGCTCTTCGTGGCGAATTATAATGGAACGGTTTCGATTGTCTCTGCGGGAATCGATACCCTCCGCACGACGACACTTGCCGCCGTAACATTCCCCGGGGGGATTGCGTTCACGAACGGCAAGGTGTTCGTTTCCGACTATGGAACGTATGTGAACAATCAGTTCGTGCCGGGTCATTTCGTCAAGATTGTTAGCCCGGCCCTCGCGCAGATGACAGACTCGGTCAGGTTGGGCGACGCTCCCGGAGCAATGACAGTCATGAGCGGAAAGTTATTTGTCGTTTGCGCCGGCAGCACAACGGCGCAGCCGCGGAT
>VBOC01000141.1 GCA_005877655.1 Ignavibacteria bacterium | reverse complement strand
GTCCAGCTTCGGAAGATGGATGCCGGTTCCGATGTTCAGCGACTTGATGTCGCTGTATCCGATGCGCAATGCTGCGAGGTTCTTGTACTCAAACTCCACTCCGCTGTGAAAATCCATGCTCACCCGGCCGATATGGGCGTTTGAGGCGGACTTCCGCCCTTCGAACCGGAAGTCGACGTCAATGGCGGGAGCGACCTGGCCGCCGAACAGGTCGATCAGATACGCGCTGCCCGCCTTGAGTGTGGGAGAGATGAGCTCATTCCTTCCGGTGTTCCATGCCACGAGGGTTGTCGTGATGTCCTGTGCATTGGCGCCGATTAATAGCCTCTCTGTGGGAGAGAACTGCATGCCGAGGTCAAATCCGACTCCGGTTGCCGACGCGGTTCCGAGCTCACGCCGTATGAATTTAATGTTCGCGCCGTATGAGAACTGATCCCCCGCCTTTTTTGAATACGAGAAATAGAACGCCCAGTCGGCAGCATTGAAATACGTAACCCTCGAGGGATCGATTCCGGCGAGCTTTTGCAGTTGGTCGGGCGGGATCGGATTGCCGTTGATGTCGACACCGGCATTTTGAGTATTGGGAATGTCATCCACGCCGAGGCGTATCAGACTGATTCCGAAACTTGTGCTCACTCCCGCGGGGAGCGCGAAGGCTGCATAGTCGTAGTTGACCAGGCCGCCAAACCGTTCGTCGTGCATCAGCGTTACCTGGGGGTACATCATCTTCGATAGGCCTGCCGGATTCCAGTACCCGGCAGTGACGTCGTTTGCGAGCGCCGAATAGGCGCCGCCGAGGCCGAGGGCGCGCCCCCCCACGCCGATCGCTATAAATTCACCCGCGTACTTTGCTACTGCCGCTCCCGCCGTGGCCCGAACCGGGGCTCCGGCGAGCAACCATACAAGGGTGGGGACGACCAAACGGCACGTGCCGGAAAGGCCGATGCCGCTAAACCCTCGCAGCATGCGGCTCATAAAGGAAAGACCGATGGCGCAAACATCGCGGAGGCTCCGGGCGGCGGGCGTCTGATTCGCCTTCCCGTTCACTCAACCTCCTTGGCACCAAATTCACGAATGAGAGCCTGGATCACCGGATGGCGCCGGACGGCGGATTCGGGGCTCTCTTTCGGGGGGGGTTCGGAATGGGCCAGGGATGAGGCGGTGCGGGCCGTGGCAAGGATCGTGTCCAGGCGGACCTTCGCGCCGTAGATATTCTGCGCCAGCTCTGATATGAATTCCCGGTTCCGCCTCAATTGGTCGAGATGAAAATCATCCGGGCAGGAGATCCTGAGGCTGTCGGCGCTAACGCCCACGAGGGCCGTTTCCCGGAGCATAGTTCCGACCGCGATTCTTTTTTTACACGCTTCGTCGATCAGCATCGGCCATTTGGCCTGCGCCTCGTCGATAGAGATGCTGTCTGCGTCCGGGCTATCGCCGGCGAGGACGGCCGGACGGGCCGGGGGCACGGTTGTGGAGGGTTCTGGAAAATTTCGGCTGGGGCGGGGTGAGGCGGCTGCGGGCTCTACGATCTGTTCGGGTCGCAATGCGGGCTGCGAAGCTTTAACGCTTCCCCGGACGACGGGCTTCTGAGCGCCGCTCTCGGCGAACGGAATCGCCCGCCTGTCGTTAACCTCCCCCGGTACCTTTTTTTTTAATTCGTCGAGCTCGCGGAGCAATGCATCGATCTGAACGCTGCGGTCGAGACGGATCATTTGCATCAGTCCGATTTCCAGTTTCAAACGTCCGCCGGCCGAGGAGTGGTCCCATCGGATTGCGGTGTCGGTCTCGGCGGCGATCTTCAGCAGCCGGAGCAGGTCGGAGGCATTGAAGGCCTTCGGCGCCTCGAGGTAGCGTTTCTTGTAGACCTCGGAGGTTTCAATCAGTTCCGCCGATTCGGTTGTACAAACGACAAGCATGCTTCGAAGGTGTTCCATGAGACCTGCGAGAAATTCGCGCAGGTCGTATCCGCGCGAGGTGATTTCCCGTATGAGCGAAAGTCCCTCGCCCGCATTCTTATTTGCGATGATGTCCGTCGTTCGGAAAAAGATTTCCTCATCGACGACGTTCAACATTCGCGCCATCTCCCGCGTGTCGATGTTCTTGCCGCAGAATGAAACGATCTGATCGAAAATACTCTGGGCATCGCGCAGCGAACCGTCGCTCCGCTTCGCGATCACAAACAACGCCTCGTCCCCGATCGTGATCTTCTCCTGGGAGGCGATGAAACGCAGCCGGCCTATAATTTCCTCAATTGATATCCGGCGGAAATCAAATCTCTGGCAGCGGGAGAGGATCGTCGATGGAACTTTATGGATTTCGGTGGTTGCGAAGATGAAGACGATGGAAGGGGGCGGTTCTTCGAGCGTCTTGAGGAGGGCGTTGAACGCCTCCTTCGTGAGCATGTGGACTTCATCGATGATATACACTTTGTAGCGGCCTTTCGCGGGGGCGTAGCGGACCGCCTCGCGCAAGTTGCGGATTTCATCCACCCCGCGGTTCGAGGCCCCGTCGATCTCGAAAACATTGAGGCTGCGCCCTTCGGTGATCTCCCGGCAAAGCTCGCATTCATTGTCGGGGTTTACGTCGACCGGATGCAGGCAGTTAATCGCCTTGGCGAGGATTCTCGCCGTGGTCGTTTTGCCGACCCCGCGCGGGCCGCTGAAAATGTATGCGTGCGACAGCCGGTTCTTCGCAATGGCGTTCCGGAGGGTTGTCGCGACATGCCCCTGGCCGACGATATCCTCGAAAACCATCGGCCGCCATTTTCTTGCCGTTACGATGTAGGTCATTGTCGAGTCCACTTACGCCGCGGTCGGATGAGGAAGTCTCACGCGCGCATCCTAGTTTCCTGATCCCTGCAAATGGCGGTGAAAGAATTCTTCAATCCGGGAATATTCGTCGTACCAGCTCTCCGGCTCGTTGAAGGTATGCGATTCCTCGGGATAGACCATCGTTTCGAATGTCTTGCCCGATTTCTGAAGCTTCGCGATGAGTTGGGCTGCATCCTGAAAAAAAACATTATCGTCCGCCATTCCATGGAGAATCAGGAGGGGTTTCTTCAGCCGGTCGGCAAACGTGAGCGGGGAACTGATGCGGTACGCCTCCGGTTGATCCTCGGGCTTGCCGAGACGCGCTTCCGTGTACCATGAATTATGACGATAGTAGTTTTCCCAGTTTGTCACCGCGCGAAGGGCGGCGCCGCATTCATATTTATCTGAGAGAAAGAGTCCCATCAACGTCAAGAATCCGCCGTAGCTTCCTCCGTACATCCCCACGCGCGTTGAGTCAATATACCCCAAACTCCTTAGATATTCAAGGCCATCGAGCTCGTCATCAAGGTCTTTTCCGCCCAGATGCAGGTAAACGTCGGTCCTGTAGTCGTGCCCGTACCCTGCGCTCCCCCGGTACTCAACTTCGAAGATGACATAGCCGAGCTGGGTCAAGCGGTGGTGGAACATGTATTCGCGGTAATAATAACTCCAGCCCCGAAAGACATTCTGGAGGTAGCCGGCTCCGTGAACAAAAACCACGACGGGATATTTCCTTGCGGGAGCAAAATCGTGCGGCTTGTAAATCATGGCGGGCACCTGCTTTCCGTCCCTGCTCCGGAAGCTGACAATCTCGGGAATGACCCAATCGACCGACTTGAATTCCCCGGGTATCGAGTGGGTAAGCTGCAATTCGGCCGTTTTTCCATCGTGCAAACCGGAGCCGTCGGTAGCGGCGCCGGCAGCAGCCCCCGCGTTACGCGTGGGCACCGAGACTAATTCCGCCGGCTTCGCAAAGTCGGAATACCGCGCGACAATGAGCGATCCATCCTTCGACATGGCCGGCGAATCGTACGTTCCCTCCAGCCGCGAGAGAGGTTTGATCTTCCTGGAGGCGAGATCGAGCGAGAAGAGCCGCCACTGGTGGTGATCATCCTTGTTGGCGAGAAAGTAGATTTCTCCCCCGGACGGATCGAACTCAAACCAATGGATCTCCCATGCGCCGCTCGTCAACTGGCGGAGGCTTTTTCCGTCCGGCGCCATCATATAAAGCTGGTTCCAACCGTCCCGCTCGCTGGTGGTCACAATCCGGGCGCCGTCCGGCGCCCATCGTGTCGTTGACAGGCCCCCTTCGACCCATGCCCGATCGGTTTCATCAAAAACGAGCTTCGCCTTTCCGCTGTCGGTATCGGCGACGTACATCTCGCGTTTTTTGCGATCGGAACTGTATCGCTCGATGCAGAGCTTCGTGCCGTCGGGCGAGAGTGACACATCCCCCAGGTAGAAGCGGTCGTCTCCGGGAAGCTTGATCCAGACGGTGGCGCCGGTATCGGACGGTGCGATCCCAAGCTTCGTCCTGCCGATGCCCCCCTTGAAGGAGTTCGTCGAAACGTCTTTGCCGGTGTAGCGGGGCACGATAAATTCCTGCAAGCCTTCGCGATTTGATTCCGTGAAAATCACCTTCTTGTCATCCGGTGTGATGTCGAGGAAATTCAGCGAGACATCCTTCCCCCCGGGTCTCGCAATCTCCGTGAACCCCGGCTCTGCGATGTTGACCATGATGATCCGGCCGTCGGAGGAGAAGATCACATACTTTCCGTCGGGCGACCAACGGAGCGAGTTTTCCGAGGCATCGGTTCGCGTTACGCGCCGGTACGACCGGAAGCTTGTATCGGTGAGAAAGACGTCGCCCTTCCGTGTACAGGCGACCGTCTTTCCGTCCGGCGACCACTCGACCTCGCCCAGAAGCGTGTCGGATAACATTCTCATGCCCGATCCGTCCGATCCCACGAGCCACGAGCGGTACCTATTCTGGGAGCTGCTGTCCCACCGGAACAATACGCGCCGCCCATCGGGCGAGATTCTCTGGTCAGTCGGCCTGGTACCGGAAATGTACGGTTTGAAGAAGATCCGTTTCAGCGGCAGAACCGTCCCGGCACTTTCGCCGGCGGGAAGTAGAGAGGCAGGACCGAAGACGCAGCAGGCAATCGCGCTGACTTGAAGGAGCCGGATAATCAAGCTGGACTCACCATTGAGGACGGATCAAGACAGAAGTCAGGGATGCGCACCGGTTGTGGTAAGAGAATATACCAAGAAGGATGAAGGGAATCAAGGAAGTCGCATCTCTTGGAACCTCGGAAGATTTTGTTATATTGTCGAAGAAGTTTTCCAGGCCACGCATGGACTTCCTCGCATACACGGAGGAGCTGGACCGGCCTCCCGATGCTCTCCAGCGCACGATCGACGCGCTTGCCGGAGATACTCCGACGCCGTTCAACATCCGCATTGTCGGTCAATCGTTCGAAGAACGCCCGATCCGGCTCGTGACGGCGGGCAGCGGACCGACCCAGGTTCTCCTCTGGTCGCAGATGCACGGGGACGAGTCGACGGCCACGATGGCGATCACCGATGTCCTGAATTATTTCCGGGTGGTGCGCGGCGACGGCGCGGCCCGGAGCATCCTTTCCACGCTCACGATCCATTTCCTCCCGATGCTCAATCCGGACGGCGCCTTTCGCTTTCAGCGGCGCACGGCGCAGGGCATCGACATGAACCGCGATGCTCTCGCACTGCAAACGCCGGAGGGGCGACTCCTCAATCAGCTCAAAGACACGATCAAACCCGACTTCGGCTTCAATCTTCATGACCAGGAACTGAGCACGGTGGGGACGACAAAAGAGCTGACTGCTATTGCTCTTCTGGCCCCTGCGTTCGATATGGAGAAATCAGATAATGAGGTGAGAACGAGGGCGAAGCACGTCGCGTCGGTCCTCGCCGCCGCACTGAAGAGCGCGGCCCAGGGGAGGATCGCCCGCTATGACGACAGCTTTGAACCGAGGGCGTTCGGAGACAATATGCAAAAGTGGGGTACGAGCACGATCCTTGTCGAATCCGGCCATACGCAGGGAGATCAGGAGAAGGATTCAATCCGCAAGCTCAATTTCATGGGTATCCTCGCGGGCCTTCATGTGATCGCATCGGGTCAGTACGGCACCTGGGATCTTGCGCACTACGATCACCTCCCCCGCAACGCGAAGCAGGCCTACGACATCATCATCA
>VBOC01000139.1 GCA_005877655.1 Ignavibacteria bacterium | reverse complement strand
TGATGCGGGTCGCCATCTTCAGGGTGACGGTCCCGGCGACAATCATGACGTCCGATTGCCGGGGGGTCGCACGGGGGATCACCCCGAAGCGGTCGAAGTCATAATGCGAAGCGGCCGCGGCCATCATCTCGATCGCGCAGCAGGCGAGTCCGAACTGCATCTGCCAGAGCGAGGAGAGGCGCGCCCAGTTCAGCAGGTTCTCGAGGGACGTTACAATCACGTTGCTCGTCCCGAATTGCCTGTCTAGGAGTCCCATGGAAAGGTCTTCAACTCAAACGGTAACTTCTTCGGAAAGGGCTTGTTTCTCCGCCGGACCGCCGCGCTTGAGAACAGGGACATTCGGCAGCGGCTTATCCCAGTCCAGGTCCCCCTTTACCCAAACATAGGCGTACCCGACGAGCAGTATCGCAAGAAAAATTGTCATCTCAACGAAGGCGTAGCTCCCCAACCGGCTGTAGACTACAGCCCACGGGACAAGAAATACGATTTCGACATCGAAGATCAGGAAGATGAGTGCGACGACGTAGAAGCGGATATTGAACCGGACCCAGGAGTCGCCGACCGGTTCCTCGCCGCATTCATACGAGCTAAGCTTTGCAGGATACCAGCGGTGCGGACGCACCAGCCACGCCGTGACGAGGCCCCCGGCAACGAATACCGTCCCGAGAACGAAGAAGAGGAATACGCGGCTGAAGTCTGTGATCATGAAATGTAGGCAGACATTCCTTGCGTGGATGGCTGGGAGAGCCAGAAATTCGCCCAAATATAGAAAGAATATGAAAAAAAGTCAAAAAACTTTGCTGTCCGGTTATCAATCGCATTGAGGTTAAAGCCAGGCGGAACTCAATAAGAGTTGCTAGTGCGAACTCCACCTGCTGCGCAAAAATTAGTTGCTCCCGGGTCACTCATTGTCATACAATAATTTACGAACTTGCGCGGGGAAAATTAAAATATATTCATCCAAGAATTGAAATTTTCTCTTGACTTTTGGATATCGCTGTCGTATCTTTCTAATGCACGTGGGCGGGAACCACGGTTTCTGACTTCGCCTCCCAAGTTGGAATGCCACGCTCGCCCTCGTGCGTTTTATTTATAACCCTCCCTCCGCAGCACGACCTTTCACTCGCGTTTCAAATCCTGCCGGCCTCGGTTTACCAGATCACGATTTCCACTTTATCTCGGGATTCTTGGTTCGGGCGTTTTCTCTCCTTGCCATCACAAAGAGTAAATCGGATAGCCGGTTGAGATAGATTACGGGTAACTCCCCTCCCTTCTCGGTCCGGGCAAGCCGGACCAAAAGCCTCTCGGCCCTGCGGCAGACGGTGCGGGCGAAGTGAATCATCGAGGCGGGGGCGCTGCCTCCAGGGAGGATAAAATTCCTCAACGGGCGAAGCTTCCCTTCGATTTTGTCGATATGCCGTTCAAGCCGGTCTACGTCGGATGAGCGTACCCGATCTTCCTTCTTTTTCGCGGATGTTCCCGCGGATGCGAGATCAGCCCCGAGCCCGAACAGGTCGTGCTGAATCTGTTCGAGGATCTTGTCGAACTCCCCCGCCGGCTTGAGCGACCGGCATATTCCGATCACGCTGTTCAGCTCGTCCACGGTACCGAAGGCCTCGATGCGCAGCGAATCCTTGGGCACCCGCTTTCCCCCGAATAAAGCAGTCTCCCCCTTGTCGCCCCTCCGTGTATAAATCTTCAACCCCGTCTCCGGTGTCCATTTTTCATATATAATGGAAGCTCGTCAAAAAAATGAACGGAGGTCCTTATGCCCTTGAAGAAATTTTCCAGGCTGATGAACTCGTCGGGGGCGTGCGCGTTCTCGTCGGGGAGGCCGAATCCCAGCAGAACAGTGTCCAGTCCGAGGATCTGTTTAAATTGCACAACAATCGGTATCGATCCGCCCTCCCTCTGATAGACGGGTTTCTTGCCGAACCCTTTTTCCAGCGCCGCGACTGCGGCCTTCACGCCGGGGCTGTCGATGGGGGTCACGGCAGGTTCTCCGCCGTGGATGTAGATCGCGTCCGCCTGGACACTCTTCGGGGCGATTTTTTTGATGTACTTCTGGAATAATTTTGCAATCTTGCCGGCGCTCTGGTCCGGGACGAGGCGCATCGAAATCTTCGCAGACGCCTTCGAAGGGAGCACCGTCTTTGCGCCCTCACCCGTGAATCCCCCCCAGATGCCGTTGCTCTCCAGGGTCGGCCGCGCCCACAATCTCTCGAGCGTCGTAAATCCCTTTTCGCCATAGAGCGCCCGAACCCCCAGCTCGCGGGCATACTTCTTGTCGCTCCAGGGAAGCTTCGATAGAGCCCGGCGCTCTTTCTTGGAAAGCGGGCGCACGTCGTCGTAAAATCCGGGGATCGTGACGCGCCCATTCTTATCATGCATCCCCGCGATCATCTCCGCAAGCGCCTGGATCGGGTTATGGACGGAACCGCCGAAAGAGCCGGAGTGAAGATCCCGGTTCGGACCGGTGACGTCGAGCTGCATGTAGCTGATGCCGCGCAAGCCGTAGCAAACGGAGGGGACTCCCCTGGCGAACATCGGCGTATCCGAAATCAACACCAGGTCGGCCTTGAGCAACTCTTTGTGTTCCCGGACGAAGATTTCCAGATGCTCGCTGCCGATCTCCTCTTCCCCTTCGATGATCATCTTCAGATTGATTGGAAGTCTGCCGAGATTCTTGAGATACGCCTCGATGCTTTTAAAGTGCACGAATACCTGCCCCTTATCGTCGGCTGTTCCCCGCGCATACAGGTTTTCACCGCGGATTGTCGCGTCGAAGGGTGGAGACGTCCACAGATTGACCGGGTCGACCGGCTGGACGTCGTAGTGGCCGTAAAACAAAACTGTCGGTTTCCCGGGCGCCCCCATCCAATCGGCATAAACGATCGGATGGCCTGCCGTCGCGAACACCTGGACGGTTTGCATCCCGATCCCTCTCAGGTGCGCGGCGATCCAATCGGCGCACCGGGCCACATCCCCTTTCTTCTGCGGGTCCGTGCTCACGCTCGGTATTGCGATCAGCTCTTTGAGTTCGTCGAGATAGCGCGACCGGTTCGCCTCGACATAGTTCAGGACTTGGTCCATGGCGTTCGGGTAAGTTAAAGGAGAAAGGAAATTGCCGTCCAATATAGCAACAACCGCCTGCAGTTGCAAGGCGTGGCGGCTGCCGCGCGGGCCAAACTTCATATGCGACCGGGTTGGATTCCTTGAAAATGACGGCGGCTTTGGGTATCTTCCTCCACACGCCATTTGCGCTCCGATGAAGCTCCCGATCATTCTTTGTGAAATAGCTCTTCCCTTACTCTATTTCGCCACCATCTGGGTTTATGCAAGAGCGTTCTTCAGCAACATCCGCCCGGCGGAGCGCCTCAGCACACCGTTGTTATTCGCTACGCTTCTGACGCACGGGTTCTACATCGTCATGCGCACGGCGGAGTTGCGTCACCCTCCGATCACGTCGGTTTTCGAGATTTTTTCCCTGATGGCGTTCACCGTCACACTGGTCTATGCCTGCATCGAATGGCGCCTCAAAATAAAGTCGACCGGGTACTTTATCCTGATTCTGCCGTTTTTCTTCCAGCTCGTCTCGTCGATATTTATCAGGGAAGTTTCGGAAGTGCCGCCAATTTTACAAAGCAACCTGCTGGGGTTCCACGTGTCAAGCGCCCTCCTGGGCTATGCCGCGATCACGATCTCCGCGGTCTACGGGTTCCTGTATCTGATGCTCTACCACGAGATCAAATTCAGCCGTTTCGGAGTGGTGTATAAACGCCTGCCAAACCTTGAAATGCTCGAGCGGATGAGCTTCACCGCAACACTCTTCGGGTTCATCTTCCTGACGATCGCCATCATTGCCGGGATCGTCTGGCTGCCGCGGATCACGCAGGAGGTGTCCTACACCGATCCGAAACTCTTCGGCACCTTCGTGATCTGGCTCATTTACGGGGCCGGTCTGGCCGCAAAACGCCTCAGGCATTGGCAGGGGCGGAGGATGATGGTCCTGTCGGTGTTCGGCTTCGCGACGGCGATGTTCTCGATGACGGTGATCAATATTTTCCTTAGCGGCTTCCATAAATTCTATTGAAAACAAGCGCCAAAATATTTCAATCTCGCGGCAACGCGCCCGCCGAGCGTTGCGGAATCGTACTATGAATTTCTTCTGCCTGGGGATCAACCACCGGACGGCGCCGCTTGAGACGCGGGAGAAGCTCTGGTTCTCCGAAAAGGAGATACAATCCGTCGTGCCCTCCCTGCGGCAAAAGCAGATTAACGACTGCGTCCTGGTCTCGACCTGCAACCGGACAGAACTCTATTACACGACCCGCGAAGGCTCCGCGAACGGCGAGCCGTTGTGGAAGCGCCTTGCCGAACACAAGCAGGCGGTAGGCGCGGTCCGGGAGGAGCACCTGTATTCGATTCCCTCGCTCAACGCCGTAAAACACCTGTTCAACGTCGCTTCCGGGATCGATTCGATGGTCCTCGGGGATATCCAGATCGTCAGCCAGATCAGGGACGCCTATGCGATCGCGCGGTCTCTCTCGGCGACCGGGGCCGTGACGAACCGGATCTTTGATACCGCGCTCAGGGTCGCCAAGCGGGCGCGGACCGAAACAGAGATCAGCGAAGGCGCGGTTTCGCTCAGCTATGCGGCCGCAGAATTGTCTTCGAAAATCTTCTCTGATTTAAGCAAGCGGACCGCCCTTCTTATCGGCAGTGGGGAAACCGGAAAACTCACTGCGAAACATCTCGTCGGAAAGAATATCGGGACGCTGCTTCTGGCCAACCGGACGCGGCAGCACGCCGAGGATCTTGCCGCGCTTCTCCGGGGACGAGTGGTCGACTTCGACAGGATCGCCGCGGAACTGGAAGCCGTCGACATCGTGATCAGTTCGGTCGACGCGCCCTCCTACATCCTGTCGGAACAGGATCTCCGCCGTGCGATGAAACTAAGGGGGGCCAGGCCGCTGTTTATTATCGATATCGGCGTCCCGCGTAATATTGATCCGGCCGCGAACTCGATCGAGAGCGTGTTCCTTCACAACCTGGATACACTGAACTTCGTCATCGGTAAGAATCTCCGCCGCCGCGCCTCGGAAGTGCCCAAGATCCGCCGGATCATCCTCGGGGAACTCATCCAGTTCAATCGGTGGCATGCGTCGCTCGAAGCAAATCCGACGATCGAGGAGCTACGCGGGCGCCTGGAGGAGATCCGGCGGCAGGAAGTGGAGCATCACCTTCGCCGCTTCTCCCCGGATGAGCGGGAGGAGATCGAAGTCCTTACAAAACGTATCGTGAATAAAATACTGCACACGCCGACCATCAGTCTGAAAAACGGATCGGACACGCATCAAACACTGCGTGACAAGATCTCCCTCCTGCGCCATCTGTTCGGGCTCGACAGGAGGAATTCCGGATGAGGGCTGTCATCGGAACGCGCGGAAGCCCCCTTGCCCTCTGGCAGTCGAACTATGTCAGGAACGAACTCCTGAAGCTCCATCCGGGAATGGAGGTCGGGATCGAGATCATCAAGACGAC
>VBOC01000138.1:4785-8182 GCA_005877655.1 Ignavibacteria bacterium | reverse complement strand
CGGAGTAACCCTGGTAAGCAGAACCCACAGCACCATAGCCGAAGAGCTTCGTTCCTTCCTGCGTCCACACACCACCTGAGCGTGTGAAGATCCACGCCGCACCGGCATTACTATTGTCGCCATATCCGCCCACGATTGCCGTATTGCCGTCACTGGAAAGGGAGACTGAGAAACCCTGGTAAGCAGAACCCACAGCGCCCGTGCCCACCAGCTTGCTTCCAATCTGCAGGTACTGTGCGTCGGCGAACTCAAGCATGGTCGAGAACAACCCGAAGAGCAGAGGGATGGATAAGAAAATTGTTACCGCGCGCGTGAGACCCCGTCCAACCCTTCCGGTAAGAGGGCAAGGAATCAAAGAAGCGCTGTAAGAGTTGATCATAACACCTCCATGATGCTTGATTAAGTCAGCGGATAAGGAAATATTCGAAGTGCTCATTATCGCCCCCATTGTATCCGCAGGACTTGCTCCTTATCGTAGGTTGAAGCATGCTCTTATGCATGGAATTGAGGGAAATGACCCAATTCGCACCCTCATACAAGAGACTTGCAACAAGAAATGCAGGACAGATGCCCTTATCGCAAGACCATCATCTTTTTCACCTGCGCAAACCTCTTCGTTGGATCGGCCGTACCCGTCGTCTCGATGCGGTAGAAATAGATGCCGGTTGCCACAGAGACGCCGTTACTGTTCCTGCCATCCCAAATCTGGGAATAACTGCCCGCTCCGTATATCCCATCCAGAAGCGCCTTTACTTCCTGCCCGAGGATGTTATAGATCCTGATCGATACATGAGAAGCGACGGGCAGATCGAATCGGATCGTCGTCGAGGGGTTGAACGGATTTGGGTAATTCTGATAGAGTGCGAACTGGCGGGGTACCTGGCCCTTCGTTCGATCGTCCTTCACAGAGGTCAGGAATCCGACCCTCACCGTTGAGTTTGTGAATGATGCAACCTTCACGGGGAAGTTATTCTGGTCGATCACCTTCCAGTGTGAACGCGACGTGTCGAATGTGATCACCGCTGTGGTTTCCTGTGAGCTCGCCGCGAACGTGAGAAATGCAACGAGCTTGTTCATTCCGGTGAATGAGGTCAGCGGACTGGAGAACTGAACCAGAATCGACTTGCCTGACCCGCCGAGCGGCGACGAGACGAGCGAATCGACATGGAAGTTAACCAAACTGTCCGCAAGCCGGAAGTTTCTGAACGCCAGGAGCGTTGTGTCATAGCTGACGTTGAATCTTACCGATGAGATGGACGATCCCGATGTCAGATGCAGCGGGACGGCCGATGTGTCGCCCGGGTGAATGGAGTACGCAACCGGCAGGATGAGGGCGGCCTTCCCGGCTACCCCGGCGGGATCAGAAGCATCGAGCGGACTTGAACCCTGGGCAACTTCCACTCCGTCTGCGATGCCATCCCCGTCGGAATCGGTCATCTTCGGATTTGTCCCGAAGAAATACTCCTGAAGATTAACCAATCCGTCATGGTCGGGATCTTCGCCGGCGTCATTCCGGTTTGGATTAAGGCCGACGAGCTTCTCATACGCGTCGGGCATACCGTCGCTATCAGCATCGGCCGCCTTGACATTCAAGATTACAGATGAAACGGAATTTGCATTGACGTTGGCGCTGTCGGTTGCGAGCGTCGCGGTCAGGCCAATGCCGCTACGGTCGGCCAGCGCTCCTGAATAGGTCAGGTTCCATGTGGCGCTAAACTCATCGCCGCCTCCTGCTGCGCTGTCGGCGGGGGCAAGCGTGGCGACGTTGATGATCGAATCCGATCCGGCATCGAACGAGAAACCGGCGGCGCTCCCCTTCTGAAGCCTGATCCTCACGCCTGAGATCGCGGACGATGAGAGGTTTCGGACGCGGGCATGGACCTGGATGCTCGAGGGACTCCGGTAAATGGTGAGTGTATCGCCTCCGTTAACTCTGGCCGAGATGCTGTCGATGACCGCCGTTGCGTTCACGAGGTTCATCAGTTCGAACTGACTCAGGCTTGTGGTGAGCGTGGGTTCGAGTCCTCCCGCTCGCGCATAGAGCGCATCGAGGAGTGCGAGTAGCCCTTGCTTTGTGCTGTCATACGCTGGATTTGTCCGTCCCCCTTCCAATTCTCCGACGATGTAGTAATGATGAAAGCTCCACGGCACGCTCCAGAGCTCTAGGTTGAACGGGAGGAGACTATCCGCGTACGCGCCGAACAGAGTATCGGACCCCGGCACATTCGTCGAGAATGCCTGTGTAGCTCCCCCGTCGAGCAACGCCCTGTATTGCAAGAGAGCCGCGCTCAGGTTTTGTTCCGCCGGGATCAGGGAGTTCGTCCGGGAAATGCGCACAGCCCGAATTGAATCCGAAACGACGAGGGATCGGACGGCCTGCAGTTGGCCTCGATATTCGTCAAACGCGCTTAAGAGTCTCTTGTTGAGAGCGGAGCTCGCGGAGGCACTCGCGGCCGAGGTCATTTTCGAAAGCGAATGCCTCAGATCCTTCACCGGATGAGCGTTCGGGCTTTGTAATGGCGGAGTCCGATCAAATGCAGCGTAGACGCCGCGCTTCACCTTCTTCGGTATTTGCACGAAGAGCTGAAGCGGAGCGGGAAAGACGGATCCGACGGTCAGGACCCTTTCCGTCACCTCGCTGACCTTCTTGATCGTCTTCAGGATTGCCGCAACGGGCGCGGCCACCTCCGCGGCAGGCGATTCGATGGCGATCGTCACGTAGTCGATCGCGGTGGAGAGATCATGGTTGACGCTGTTAAGCAGGTCGCGGAAGGTTTGAAGCTCGTCAAGCACATCTTGGGCATGTTGGACACCCTGGTTAATGTCGATCTTCGCAACATCCACGTTCGTAAATGCGAGCGCAAGCGAGCCCGCGCTGTCGGGGCTCCCGCCATTCCTCGCATAATCCCTCATCGAGAGTATGAGATATCTTGTCTGGAGCGCATAGAGCCGGACGAATTGCTCCGACATGAAATCTTTCACCTTGTCGCTCTTGATCGCCGATGAAATGAGCTCAGTATAGAAATCCACGATGAAGCCCGATAGGTTCTCGGAAAACTCCCGCGTCGCGTGAAGCGTACCCTCGTCTTGTTCCTCATCGGCGGCGTGAACAGGTATGCTCACCAGTTTCGTGATAGCAGTGATCAGCGGATCCTTCAGTTCATCGATCAGTTCAAGGTTCGCGTTGACTGCGGCGAAGAAATCGTTGGCTTCCTGCAGGGACCCGAAGCGGACGATCGCCCGCTCCCGGATCTTTTCGGTGAGGAGTTCTTTCACCTTGAGTTGGTCGACAAGCAGCTCGAACGTCATCGCGAGCACCTCCACAATCGGATCGGCGGCGGTGAGCGCCATGTCTTCAGCGGGAACGCGCGCCTCCGCCATGAATTTCTGGGCAAGA
>VBOC01000138.1:0-4626 GCA_005877655.1 Ignavibacteria bacterium | reverse complement strand
GTAAATCTCCGCCATGGCGGCGAATGTATTGACAGGCGAAGCGGTGTCCTTCAGACTATTCATGAATTGCGTCAGTTTCGCAAACTTATTCGACGCTCCGATTGCGATGGTCGGCATCGAAGTCGCATTCTGGACGACCGTGATCGTCGTGTCATAGTCCGGCTCCCGCACCGTCCACTGGTTGATATCCAGCAGGCGGGTATGGAAAACGATATTGCTCCCGTAGATGCGATGTTGGAATTTGTACTCTCCCAGGGCGTTGGTCGTTGCAACAACGACGACGGTTTGCCCCCCCGGCGACGCGACCGCCGAGACCTCGGCATTCGGAACCGGCACATTGGTACCTAAGACGACAACCTTGCCCGGAGGCACGTCTTCATGGCTTGTGTCGGAGGGAACCGGGTTCGGACACGGCGAGCCGCCGATAGAGAGGTTGAAGCTGAGGCCCGTGCCGCTCTGTTGCGAGCAGGCACGGATGCTTCCATCGCCGCGCGCTGGTCCCCGGGGCCAGCTCCGCCGTGCCGGTCACGCTCAGCTCGACGGCCGCAAGCTGTGCAATGCTGGTCGTCGATTTATTGGTAACCTGGGCGGTGATCGTGAAGTGATCGCCATTGTGGACTGATGACGGATGATGGAGCACAAGGTCCAGTTGAGGAGGTTCGGTTACGACCACCGTCGCGAACTGAACGGTGGAGATCGGAATATCTCCGGGCTGGAGCCTTCCCGTTATTGTCACCTTGACAACATGCAATCCGATTTTATCACCGCGAATGACCCACGCTGTCGACGCCGACTGCCCGCCATGGAGATCCGGGAGAGGCGCGGCATCCTTTACGACCGGAAGTGCGGCGCTGAGAATGCCGTCGTTGTTGACCGTATCGGATGAAAGAGTTGCCTGGAGGTTATTGACAAGAAACGATGGATCGGCCTGATTCGCCACGGCGAGCGCAACATTAAAAAACTGCTTCAGCGTCCGGACGTTTCCATCGATCGCAACCACGAATGGAATACTCACATTGGGGGCGGGTGTAACCGAGCCCCCGCTCGCGGTCGTGCCAGATCCCGGACCCCCTGAAGGGGGTGCGTCCGGCGCGGCGCATTGGTAGTGCACGTGCCGTGTGCAGGAGAGGCCATCGACGGTGACGGGAAGATATTCGTCTCTCTCGGATGACGTGTCGCACGGTTGGGGGATCACGACAACATCGCCGGGCACCAACGCCTTCGTTTCGGTGCACATCTTGCCGCTGGAAGTCCGCTGCCAGCTCTTGATGGAACATGAGGGCCCGTGCTCGCCGCTCGACACTATTTCGTCATACCCCGATGCCACGACCGGGTCGGCCGAATCTCCGCAGGCCCGGTTGGAGTAGACTTGTGCGGCTCCTCCTCCTCCGTGACCGCTGTCCGACACGACCCAGTTCATGGGCTGCGGCGGCTGGTCTACTGCGAACTGGATTGTGGCCGAGAAACTGAAGTAGTTGAAATTTGCCGGATCGTTCAGGTCGAGCCCGAGGTCGATCACCTCCTGTGAAGTCAGCTGCCTCACGTCCACATGCGCAACGACGACCTGACCGGGCTTCATGTACACGGTGACGGTTTTGCTGTCGTTCCTGTTCGTGATATCCGTCTGCGTGGGCAGGTACCCATCCTTCACTCCGACGAAATGGACAGTCGCCCCCCGTTGCGCGGGCACTTTGATCTCGCCGTTCCCGTCGGTGAGACCGAGATTGACAGAATCGATAAAGCAGAGCGTCCCGGGTACGGCGAGGCCCGTTTCCACATCGATCAGACGAGCCGTCACCTTGGGGCTGTCTTCAATAGCTGTAAAGTTGGTCAGGCCCGTATAATCGTTGTGCGTAGAAGTCTTGAAATGGAAAACCGGCGAATAATCGCCCGGCACGGTTTTCTGCGGCAGCGTTATCGAGAATGTAAAACTCTTTTCCTCGGACGGCCGGATCCTGAACGGCAGGCCGCTTGTCGGCACGAACCCTGCGATGCTGTCGACCGTGGCGGAGTCCACTTCTGTTGTATCTATTCCGCTGTTCAGGATAGTGACATCATAGTTTTGTGTGTGGTTGATCGTGATTTCACCGATCGGCGGCGCGGATATGTTAAGCATCTCTCCCCCCGCAAGCGGCACGATAAGAATAAAGCCATCATCGATGGTGTTATTAACCGGCCTCGGATCAGGGGGTGTTGAGCCGGTCACGCGTGCGTACAGACGATAAAGGCCGGGTGACGCAGACCATACATAGCTATTCGTGGTCTGGCCGTTCGCTCCGACTGAGAACGGCTGCGGGGTCGACAGGGCGACTCCTCCGCTGTCGGGGTGCCCTCCGAAGTAGGTCACATACGCCTGGGCGTTATAGCCGCTGTGATTCAGAATCACGGACGTCAGAGTGATCGAAGCTCCGTCGGCTGCGAGCAGTAACGATGCGCTGCATGACTTAGCCTCGAGATCGACCGTCGGCTGCGGCACAACCGTGAAGTATTTTGGATTGCTGACCCTGCCCTGGGAAATCAATTGCACATCCCCGCTTTGGGCGTTGGCCGGAACGCGCGTAACCGCGCACGTATCACCGAAGATGTCGGCAGGCGCGGGTGTCCCGCTGAAGAGAACCGTGCCCGTTCCGGTTCCGAACGCAAACCCGCGCAGCTTCACGCTATCGCCCACGTGTCCGAACGACGGGGCCAGAAGCTGAAGAATGGGTCCGGGCGGCTGAATAACCGAGATAGTCATCACGAGCGTATCGGCAACGAAGCTGTCATCGGCGATGAACTTCGGATGATACACGCCGGTGTCCGCGTTGGTGGGCTTCCACCGGAAGAATTTCGTCGAGGCCGCGGGATCGAAGACGTACGAGCCGGCCGGCTGATCGACGTACGTGATCGCGAGCGGTTGCCCCGAATTGGGATCGGAAACTGAGAACGGGATTTCGGCCGGTTGTCCGACGAAGATCGTCGTGTATGCAGCCCCTTGAACGACGGGAGGATTGTCGATCTCATTGACCCCGATCGAAACGTGGATGCTCGAGGCCCCGTCGTGGTGGTCGTCGGCCGTGAAGGCGACGTTATAGTTTCCTGACTGCGTGTAAGTCGGCTTCCAGTAAAACGTCGAGTCGGTAAATCGCGCGCCGGCAGGGAGCTTCGACGCGCTGTACGCCACCGAATCGTGATTTGCATCGTTGGCATGGACGGTGAACGTCAGGACCGCCCCCTCGTTGACTGTCTTATCGGAAACCGGGTCGAAGACCGGGATTGGCAGCACCTGGAAGGTGAGTGTCGCCGACGCGGCACGGTTGTTGTCGAAATCGTACGCAGCGATGAAGTACCTCACGGTCGTGGCCAATGACTGGCGCGGGATGTCGGCAGCATAGGCTGTTCCCGACACATGGCTCATCGGAACGGAGTCGCGGGAAACAAAGTTGTTCGTGCTGAAAACCAGGTACACTGACTTCAGATAAATATTGTCGGCAACACTTGCCTGGACAGGATAAGAATTTACGGTATCCCCCGTGTTGACAAGCTGGCTTACATTCAGGATTGTCGGCGGCACCGAGTCGCGGAGAACGGAGAATGCATTTGGCACCGTCGTCGACCCGCCCCCCGGCGGAGAGTTTGTCACGGTCACGCTGCGCAAGCCAGGAGCGGCCCCGAGGGCAATTGACATATTTGCCGTTAAATGGCCAAAGTCGTTAACGGCGATCGAATTTATCAAAACGCTGTCGCCGAAGCTCACCGTCGTCGTCCCCGTGAAATAGTAGAGACCGGTCACGAGCACGTTGCCCGTCTGCCCTCGCGTGGCGCCGGGTGGCGTTATACTGGTGAGGGTGGGGGAAGGACTCGCAATCAGAAGTCCGCTCTTGAGCGTATCGCTCCCTCCCCCTGGTGAAATGTTCGTGACGATCACATCCCTCCGGCCGGCCGCTGCAATGGCTCCGATCGTCGCGTTCACCGTCATCTGAGTGTCGCTATTGACGGTTTTCGAGTTAACGGCGATGTTCCCGCCAAAGCTCACGGTTGTGAGGGCTTGGGAGAATTTCGTTCCGCGTAAGACAAGACTCACCGTCTGTGTTCTATTCACGCTGTCGGGAATGATGCGCGTTATCCTCGCCCGGGGATAACCGACCGTGAGAATGTTCTGCAGGAAGGCGGTGCCGCCGCCGGGGGGCGCGTTGGTTACCGAAACAGTCCGGGTTCCGATGGCAGCGCTGTCCATCACCGAGGCGTGTGCGACAATCTGGGACGCGCTTGTAAATGTCAGTGAGTCTACGATGATTCCCGCACCGATGTTTACGGTTGTAACGGTATCGATGAAGTTCGAGCCCGTAAGCGTAATATCGACCTTCTCTCCCCTTCGGACAACCGCCGGCAAGACACTCGCCAGGGAAGGAGGCGGATTTGCGTTGATTCCCCAATTAACCACGGCTCCTCCGCTCACCAGCGTGTGCGACGAACCGTCATGCGGCGTCGACGAGATTAAATTGACCGTAAGAACGTTTCCATCCGCCAGGTTGTCGGTGGCGCGGATGTAGTATCCGGTGCTCGGCGTCGTGAGGAATTGCAAACCCTCGAATGCAAACGCATTCGGCGCGCCTGGATGGTTGATCGTAAACTGCGTGACAGTGG
>VBOC01000137.1 GCA_005877655.1 Ignavibacteria bacterium | reverse complement strand
GGATCCAATCAGACCGTCACTCTGTTCGGCGACACGCTCGCGACCGACAGCATCGCCGTGACCGACGGCTGGAATCTTTTCGGATCAATTACGACTCCGGTTCCCGTCAGCGCGGTGAGTACCGATCCGCCGGGGCTCATCGTTTCCAGATTCTTCGACTTCGGAGAAGGTTACCGGTCCGCCGCGACAATCAATCCGGGGAATGGGTACTGGGTAAAAACATCGGGGGCGGGGAACCTCGTTCTGTCCTCGGCCCCTGGGAAGCAAGCTCCGCCTCTGGAAGCGAACGGGCTGGATGAGCTCAATATGCTCGCGGTGACCGATCTGACCGGCATGGAGCGGCAACTTTACTTTGGCAGTTTTAACAAGAAGATCGACCCGAGGCTCGCTGAACTTCCGCCGGTGCCCCCCGGGGGGATTTTCGATGTACGATTCATCTCCGGCAGGATGATTGAATCGGCCGAGCCCGCTCATCAACGCGAGGTGCCGATTCGCCTCTCTTCGGGCTCATACCCCTTGACCGTTCGATGGAAATTGAATCAGACCGGCGTACAGGCCGTGCTCAGGGTCGATGAGAAGCTCGTATCGATGGAAGGAACAGGGGCGTTTGCGATACCGAAGGAACCCTCGGAGCTTACGCTTCGATGGTCGGAAGCGGCACAGTCGGGAGATCTGCCCCGTGTGTACAGCATGAGCCAGAACTATCCGAATCCCTTCAACCCTGAAACTGAAATTCACTACGGCCTCCCGGAAGGTGGTCATGTGAAACTGGACGTGTACGATCTCCTCGGAAAGCGGGTTGCACTGCTCGTGGATGAAGATCAGCAAGCCGGGTTCAAATCGGTGCGATTCGATGCGAGGGGTTTCTCGAGCGGAGTGTATTATTACCGGATGACCGCAGGCCGGTATACCGAGCTGCGAAAGATGCTCGTGTTGAGATGAGAGGGGCCTTTCTTAAAAAGTTTTAATCTATCCTTAATATTCAGCCTCTCAAAGGTCGGTATATTACCGCGGGAGTGGCCGGGAAATGAAAATACTCGTTGTTGAAGACGAGAAGAAAGTAGCGAAATTCCTGAAACAGGGATTGGAGGAGGAGCGCTACGCGGTGGACGTCGCTTCCGACGGACTCCAGGGGGAAACCCTGGCGCTGAGCGGGGAGTACGATCTCATAATCCTCGATATTTTCCTCCCCAAAAAGGACGGGATCGTCGTCCTGAAGGGGATCCGCTCGAAACAACTCAAGACCCCCGTTCTCATGCTCACGGCGAAGAGCGCCGTGGAGGACAGGGTGGAAGGCCTCGATTCGGGCGCCGACGATTATCTCTCCAAGCCGTTTGCGTTCGCGGAGCTCGTCGCGCGCGTCCGGTCGCTGCTCCGGCGCGGCGCCGCGGAGAAGTCGACGATCTTGAAAATCCTGGACCTCCAGCTCGATACCGTCACCCATAAGGCAAAACGGGCCGACAAGGCGATTGAGTTGACCGGCAAGGAATACGCCCTCCTTGAGTACCTCATGCGGAACGTCAACCGGGTCCTCACCCGCACGATTCTTTCCGAGCATATCTGGAACTATAACTTCGACACCGGGACGAATGTGGTCGATGTCTATGTCAACCATCTGAGGAGCAAGATCGACGACGGATTCGAGAAAAAACTCCTGTTCACGGTCCGGGGCATCGGTTACGTCCTGAAGGACGAGTGACATGGCGCTCCTCTTCCGTTCAATCCGTGCCCGAATCATCCTCTGGTATTCTCTCGTCCTGCTCGCCACGCTGGTCGCGTTCGGCCTGATCGCATTCATGTATTCCGGCGAGAGGCTTTCGCAGAGCCTCGACCGCTCGTTGAAGACCGAAGTCGTGTGGGTCAAGAATTTTATCGAGGGGAAGAGCTCGAAAGTAAGGGCGAGCAGGAAGTACGGCGCGCAGGTGTCCGTCGTGCCGGCAGGCGACACCACCCTCTCCCGGGCGCAGGTGGCGGATACCGGGAGCGGCGATGAGGCAATCTGGAATGAGATCTACGCGCACGCGGTGTCGAATCCCAAGAAGACGCTGGTCGAAGTGACAAACAAGTGGGGGGCGATTCCGTTTCGCTCCTTCGGCGCAAGCGAGGAGAGTCTGATGGTGAGAGCGGAGGCCTTGATCGGAACCGACATCCCCATCGATTCCGTCGTCATCAAGACGCTGCACGATCCCAATGGAATGGATTTGCGCGTCGCGGGAACAAAGACCAGCGAACTCGAGATCTATGTGGCATATCCTCTGGCGGAGGTCAGCGAGGCGCTGGGTAATCTCTTCTCGATTTTTCTCATACTCATCCCGGCCGCGATGGCGCTGTCGGTGGGCGGCGGGTGGTTTCTGGCGTACCAGTCGCTGAAACCGGTCGACATGGTGACAAAGACAGCCCACGCGATCACCGTCAACAACCTGAAGCAGCAGATTCCGGCCCGCGACGTGGACGATGAAATCGGTCGTCTGATCTCGACGTTCAACAGAATGATCTCCCGCCTGAGCGAGTCGTTCGATCAGATCAGGCAGTTCTCCATCGCCGCCTCCCATGAACTGCGGACGCCCCTGACGATCATGCGCGGAGAAGTCGAGCTGGCTCTCAGAAAAGAGAAGGACCCGGCCGAATACCGCCGGGTGCTTGTCAGCAACCTCGAAGAACTCGTCCGGCTTTCATCAATAGTGGAGAGTTTGTTGACGATGTCGAAAGCCGATTTCGAGCAGCAGGAGGTTCAATATGAGGAAGTCCGGATGAAGGACCTCCTCGAGGAGTTTGACCGTCATCGGCGACCGGATCAGGCTGCGTCAGCTTTTTCTGAACCTGATCGACAACGCCATCAAGTATACGCCCGAACAGGGGCGGGTCTCGGTTTCGTCCGAGCGCCGCGACGGCTTCGTGAAAGTTCAGGTGCAGGATACGGGAGTGGGGATCCCGGAGGCGGAACTTGCAAAAATCTTCGACCGTTTTTATCGCGTCGACAAGGCCCGCTCACGCGAGATGGGAGGGAGCGGCCTGGGGCTCGCGATCGCGAAGTGGGTCGCGGAACTTCACCGGGGGCACATCGAGGTAACGAGCGAGGAGGGGAAGGGGACCACGTTCACAGTGTTTCTGCCGCTGTAGCTCTCTTCCGGGTTGCAGTCACGCTTGTCCCGCAACGCGTAACGGGGCAAGACATCGTTCCGCTCCGCGGAACTCCGGACTAAAGGTCGGCGCCGAGGGAAACGTAGTATTTCGGCGTCGAAAATGCCTGCAGGTTGAACGAGTAGGCGACGTCGAGTTTGAGCAAAAAGCCGAGAAAGATCATCCTGACGCCATAACCCATCCCGGTGAGCAAGTCCTTCATATAGAGGCTTCCCGAGGGGTCCCTGTCGATCCCCTTAAAATCAGCCCTTCCGGTCCACGCCCCTCCCATGTCGAGGAAGAACATCCCGTTGAGGCTCTGGAAAAAGACCGGCAAGGGGCCCGCCGTGACATAGCCGAAGAACGGGAACCGGAACTCCATGTTAATCAGCGCGTACTTCGTTCCGATCCGCGCGTTGTAGTTGTAGCCCCTGAGCGGAATCCCCGAAGTCAGAAACACGAAGTCTTCGGCATTCTGGATCGGAATTTGGTCGTTCTCGAACTGGCGATTGATCCAGTTGTCGACTCCGCCCACGATGAAACGCTGCGGATCCTGTCCAAAACTTCCGCCGCCCGCGAGCCGGAAGGCAAACGTGTAGCTCCTCCAAAACTTGAGGTAGTTTCTGTAGTCGGCCGTGACGGTGTAGAACCCCAACGATTCGTCGCCGAGCTTCGGGCTGCCCATGAGGGAGATGTTGTACCGCTCTCCGTTGATGGGCGCGATCAGGCCCCAGAGACTGTTATCGTGGACATAGCTCAATTCGGTGAGGATCATTTAATTCAAGCCGCTCGAAGTGGGAGACGGGGTAGGAGGCGAGCCCGGTCACGCCGTAGTTCCTGAACCTGTACAGGCTCGCGCCGGTTATCGTATCGGTCAGCTCGAGGAACCGGGCGCTGTGGAACGCCTGGATGCCGTAATCGATCCGCTTCGGGAGGTACAGGTACGCGAGCGCGTAGTCGCTGTTTTTCAGGTCGAACAAAAGGTTCGTCAGGATAAAGATCTGATGGTCGCCGAGCATGTCGCTGAATGCCATCAGCGTGGATCCCTGAACGCCGTAAAAGGTGTTGTAGCCCGCATTGCCGTACACGATATCGGGCGAGAAGTTCAGCTTGTACTTGTTGATTTTGTAATTGCCCGAGGAATCGACGTTGTTAGCCACGACCACGTTCTTTGCCGTATCGACCCTCTTCGGCGCGTCCCTGAAGGCGTCGTTGAATACGTAGTTCCTCAGGTCGATCTTCACATCCTCTCCGTAGAGCCGGGTTGAATCGCGCAACTCCGACCCGATCAGAATGTCGTCGGCGACCTTCAGACTTTCTTTTCGGGTCTCGCCGGCGATTGTCCGCGGAGCGGGCTGGAACCGGTGCTTGAAGAACTCCGTGGGTTCGACGGCCTGAATCTTGAGGTTCCGTTCGAGAGGGGCTCGCATGAAAAAGATGTCGAATCCGGCATTGTCCAGGGAACTGAAGGCAAGCCGTTGCCCATCCTCCGAGAGCGAGAGCTGGTAAACCCCGGTGATTGAATTTGTCAGCGGGCGCTCCGTGCCGCTGTCCAGGTCCTTCAGGTAGATGTTGTTGATTCCGCTCATATCCGACACAAACAAAAGGTGCTTGCCGTCCCGGGCCGCAACCGGGGAGGTCTCATCGCTGTTCGGCTCATCAGTGATGCGCGTGAGTGTCGCGCTCGCGACATCGATGCGGTAGAGATCGAGCTGATGGAAATCATGCTGCTGCATCTTGAACCGGGGCGGGACCGCCGACGGGTCGAGATAGTTTTTCCGGTCGGAGGAGAAATAGATCGCCGAGCCGTCCGACGACCATGCGGGATCCGCGTCGGTGAAGACGTCGGACGTCAGATTTTTCAATTCCTTCGTGCCGAGATTATAGGTATAGATGTCCGATCTTCCCTCCTTCGAGCCGGCGAAGGCAATGCGATCTCCCGGATGGAGCGAATCCGCGACGGGCGACCA
>VBOC01000135.1 GCA_005877655.1 Ignavibacteria bacterium | reverse complement strand
GTTTTACGAAAGCGGATACGACGCTCTCTACGCGTTCCGGCTTGGGGTCGAGAGAGCCGGAGGAAGGGTTCTTCAGACCTACATCTCACACGTGCCGCCCGACCGGATGGACATGCTCCGGCTGATGGGTGCCATCAGGGATGCGCGGCCGGAATTGGTCTTTGCGTCGTACAGCGGTGAGGAGGCCGTCGATTTCGCCAGGGCATTTTCGGGCTCCGCATCGGTGGGCCAGATTCCGCTCGTGGGATCTTCCTTCATGGCGGACGAGGACTTGCTCGGCAATTTCGGAGCGGCAACGCTCGGAATGAGAAGCTGCTTTTCCTGGGCGCCCGGTTTGCGAATATCCGAGAACGAATCGTTCGAGTCCGGCTTCCAAAAAATAACGGGCCGTGCGGCGGATTCGTTCGCTGTGCTCGGCTACGATACCGGGCGGTTGATCGTGGAAGCGCTGAACGCAACAGGAGGCGATCTCGCGAACCCTCCGAGGGTGAGAGAAGCATTTCGCGGGGCAAAATTCAGAGGCCCGCGCGGCGTGATCCGGATGAACCCCGAATCGCACAGTACGACTATGCCCCTCTATCTCAGGGAGGTCCGGTTGAACGGCGCGAGTGTCGCGAACCGGGTTGTCGACGAATTGAAGCCCGCATCCGAGAATGATCGCGCGGTTGCCGCATTGCGCGATGAAGTCCGAACCGGCTGGCTTAATGCATATTTGAACGTGTAGAGGGATAGATCATGGCGGTGACCCTGCGCCCCGTGCGCGAAAACGATGAGAATTTCCTCCTTGAGCTGTATGCAAGCACACGCGCCGAGGAACTCGCGATCACACCCTGGAGCCCGGACCAGAAGCAGGAGTTCCTCCGGATGCAGTTCGATGCGCAGACCAGGTACTATCGGCAGGCGTTTCCCGAAATGGACTACCGGATTGTCCTCCATGATGGCGTGCCCGCAGGGCGATTCATCGTGCTGAGACGGGAGGATGAACTCAGGCTTCTCGATATTTCTCTCCTGCCGGAGCATCGCAATGCAGGCATCGGCAACATGCTCATCCAGATGCTGCTCGACGAGGCAAACGGCCTTGACAAGGCAGTGCGGATACACGTCGAGCGCTTTAATCGTGCTCTCCGGCTCTATGAGAGATTGGCGGACAGAGTAGATGAGAAGCTCTCGGATGCAAGAATCTGAAAGGGGCGGAACGATCGGCGTGGAGTTGCCCACACATGATGCGTTCATGGAGAACAACAACTCGACGTTCAGGGTGGAGGCCCTCTCCGGAAAGAAGCTCGAATTACGCCTGATCGACGTCTCGGACCGGAAGGTGTGGGCGCGGCAGGAGGAGTTTTCGATCACGTTCAGGAGCGCAGTGGAGACGTTCATTCCGCAGGGGACGTATCGATTTGAACATGACAAGTTAGGATCGTTCGATTTGTTCATCGTACCTGTCGGCAAGGACGACCGGGGTTACTCGTATGAAGCCGTGTTCAGCAAGCTGCACGATCCTGCATAACGATTCGAGCCAGCAACAATTGTCACAAAACCAATCGGAGACTCTGCCATGTCCCAACCGTTCATAGGAGAGATTCGGATGTTCGCCGGAAATTTCGCGCCCACAGGGTGGGCATTTTGCGACGGCCAACTTATGGCGATATCGGAAAATGATGCGCTATTCAATCTCATCGGCACGACGTACGGCGGCGACGGCCAAACGACGTTCGCCTTGCCCAATCTGCAAAGCCGTGTTCCTATGCACGTTGGGAGCGGCTTTACCCTCGCTCAAACCGGGGGGGTTGAGACAGTGACGCTCCGCTCCCCAGAACAATGTTTGGGCCGGCACGACGCTGCTCAAACAGTTTCTACCGGCCTCTCCGCCCGGCGCGGCGATGAACCCCGGAGTCATCGGTAGTACAGGGGGAAGTCAGCCGCACGACAACATGATGCCGTATCTCGGGTTAAGCTTTATCATATCATTGTTCGGAGTATTGCCTAGCCAGACATGATTCCGGAAGAAGGCCGCAAGAACCGGATATCAGCTTCCATCGCCGGCCGAAGCATCGCATAAGGAGAACAGACCAATCGCAGAACCGTTCTTATCCGAGATCAAGATCATCAGCTGGAACTTCCCTCCCAAGGGCTGGGCGTTCTGCAACGGCCAGCTCTTGCCAATAAACCAAAACCAGGCCCTCTTCTCGCTTTTGGGCACAAACTATGGCGGCGACGGCCGGGTCAATTTTGGGCTGCCCGACCTTCAAGGCCGCGCACCGATACATTTCGGAAACGGCCACACGCTGGGGGATCGTGCCGGAGAAACGGCCCACACCCTTGCGACTGGCGAGCTGCCGGCCCATACACATACGGCGGTGGGCAGCGATGCCGGCGCCAACACGCCGAATCCCGCCAATGCGTATTGGGCTTCGGGGGGCCAGCCTGCCTATTCAAACGCCGGAAACGGCTCGATGTCCCCACAGGCCGTAGCCCCGGTGGGAGGTAGTCAGCCGCACGAAAACATGCCGCCCTATTTGGTTCTCAACTTTTGCATAGCACTCGTGGGGATTTTCCCGTCGCAGAACTAAGGAGAATAAGATGGCCAATCCATTTGTAGCTGAAATCAGGATACTCGCTTGTAACTTCGCCCCGAAAGGTTGGGCATTCTGCGACGGGCAGTTACTTCCCATCAGCCAGAACACGGCGCTCTTTTCGCTCCTGGGGACGACGTACGGCGGCAACGGACAGAGCACGTTCGCGCTTCCTGATTTGCAGGGCCGTGCACCGCTTCACAAGGGTCAGGGGCCCGGATTGTCTCTACGCGATCTGGGGGAACAAGGGGGGTCTGATGCGGTAACACTTCTTCAAACTGAAATGCCCGCTCACACACACGCTGTGAGCGGCCGCAGCAGCGTCGGCCAAGATGTAAGCCCCCAGAACGATGTATGGTCGACGCCCGGAGCCGCGAGGGGACTCAACATGTATAACCAAAACCCCGGGGGAGCGCCGCAGATGAATCCCGGGGCATTCTCCAATTCCGGCGGCAGTCTGCCGCATAATAATCTGCCGCCGTATCTGACACTCAATTTCTGCATCGCCCTTCAGGGAGTGTTCCCGCCGAGGGGTTAGACCGACCGCGGGTAGTGACCGCGGGAAGCGTCAGCGATATTCGCGCCGGTTGATTTTCTCATCGAACTTGTCATGAGGAGGGTTGCGTATGGTATGCCTTGGTAGAACCCGAACGGAAGAATCATCTCCTAAAACGAGGGCCCTGGTCATTCTCCTCTCCCTCCTGTTTGCAGGATCGGTCCAATCCCCGGCGGGAATATTCACGGTGAACACGACGAACGATTCGCATGCCACGAACCCCATAACGGGAACCGATGCCAGCGGCCATATTTCGCTCAGATCGGCGATTGAGGCGGCGAACACACAGCCGAGCCTCGCCCTTCTTCCCCATATGATCAACGTGCCTCCCGGGACGTACAATCTCACCCTCGGAAGCGACATCCTCATCGGCGGCGCGTTGGCTCACGGGTTCACGATACACGGGCAGGGGACACCTGCGAACACCACCATAGCGCAAACGACTGCCGGCTCCGGTTGCTTTGAGAATTTCTATCCGGATTCGGGCCAAACGATCACGATTGAAAACGTCAAAATCACGGGAGGGAACGCGGGTGGTTTCGGCGGCGGCGCGGTTCTGGCCGGCGGGCCGTCAAACGTCTTTAACCTCGACAACTGCGATCTGAGCGGCAATTCCACGCAGTCGACGGACAACGGGGGAGCGATATCCTTCAGCGGGGGAGGCGACCTCAACTGCACGAACACCAGCTTCAGCAACGACACAGCTAAACCAGCCGTCGGGGGCGCTATCGCGTACAACAACGGCACGAACCCAGGCAACCTGAAAATTGATTCCTGCACCTTTTCCTTGAATCTGGCAACTGCCGCCGCAGGCGCAGGGCAGGGCGGCGCGATCATGATCGTTCTTGCCTCCGGAAATCATGCCGATATTACCAACTGCACATTCCTCAAGAATGGCGCCGGAACACCGATAGGACAGGGCGGAGCCATCTACGTTTCAAGCGGAATCGTGAACGTCAGCTTGTGCAGATTTTCCGAAAATGTCGCCTCCATCGGCGGGAGCGCCCTCTATAATAACGGCGGAACTGTGACAGCCAGGAATAACTGGTGGGCCTGCGACGGCCCGCCGGGTTCTGCGGGGTGCCAGACGACCTCGGGCACAGTTGATGCGGATCCTCGGATCGACCTGCAGTTGACGCCATCCCCCTCGCTCATCAGTCCCGGCGGCACATCGACCGTCACGGCAAGTTTCGCTAAGAATAGCAATAACATCGCCATCAATCCCACGGTGATGAATGGGTTAACCATCACATTCAACGGCGGCACCCACGGGAGCGTCAGCCCGGGCGCCGCGACGATCACCAATCTGATGGCTACCTCGACGTATACGAATGCAACGTGTCCCGGCGATTCCCCGGCGGTAGTTTCGGGAAAGGTCGACAATGGGACGCAGACGGCCGGAATCACCGTCCACGAAGCCCCGCGGCTCGGCCCTTGTCCTGCAAATATCTTAAGAGACAATGATACAGGACGTTGCTCGGCGGTTGTCACCTTCACGCCTCCAACGTTTACGGCCGGTTGCCCCCCGCCTGCGATAGTCTGCACGCCGCCGTCGGGGACTGCTTTCCCCAAGGGCACAACGACGGTAACCTGCGTCGCTTCCAATGGCGTGGCGCCGAACGATACGTGCAGGTTCAGCGTTTCGGTTGCGGACACGGAGCATCCGGTGATTCATTGCCCGGCCCCGATCACACAAGCAACCGACCCGGGTAAGTGTTCTGCGGTAGTCGCATTGGATACGAATATCGCAACGGATAACTGTCCGGGTGTTCGATTACTCTGTAATCCGCCGTCGGGCTCGACATTTCAGAAGGGCACAACGGCCGTAAATTGCATCGCGACGGACGCAGGCGGGCTCTCATCGGCCTGCTCCTTCACGGTGACGGTACAGGATTCGCAGAGGCCGGCTATTACGTGTCCCGGAAACATCAATGCGGAGAACGAACGCGGCCTGTGCTCCGCTGTCGTGAACTATCCGGCCCCAACAGCAACCGATAATTGTCCGGGCACCATCGCCATTTCATGTAACCCCCCATCGGGGTCGGCCTTTCAGGTCGGAAGCACGACGGTGAATTGCACCGCGACCGATTCTGCAGGGAACGTCGGCAAATGTTCATTCACCGTCACCGTTGCCGATACCGAGA
>VBOC01000136.1:15235-16048 GCA_005877655.1 Ignavibacteria bacterium | reverse complement strand
GAGGAATAGGTAACTCTTCTTCCGTTCCAGAACATCGCTTCCGACCGCTTTTCCGAGGTCGGCAGGATCGCCGGTAATATCGAGCAGGTCGTCCCGGATTTGAAAGGCCAGCCCGAGGTACTCGCCGAACTTATAAAGCGCATCGGTCTCGCGGCGCGTTCCGCCACCAATTAATGCGCCGATGCGGGCCGCCGCGGCAATGATGCCGCCCGTTTTTTTCCTGACCATCGACATATACTCGGCGAGCGAAACATTCGTGCGGAGCTCGAATTCCTTATCGAATCCCTGGCCTTCGCAGACCTGGACGAATGCCTCGGTGAAGACCCGGACGACCTCATCCAGGGGAGGGCCCGCCGTCCGCAACAGGGACCGGTATGCCAGCGCGATCAGTTCATCACCGGCAAGCAGCGCGATGTTCGGGTCCCACTTCATATGGACCGTCGGACGTCCCCGGCGAAGCTCGGCGTGATCCATCACATCGTCGTGGACCAGCGTAAAGCTGTGCAGCATTTCAATCGCCGCCGCTGCATCCAGCGCCGAGAGCGGGTTACCGCCTACTGCGGCGCACGACAAGAGCAAAAGGACCGAACGGATGCGCTTGCCTCTCCCTGCGAGGACGTACCGGATCGGGCCGTAGACGGATGCGGGTTCTTCGGCCCGCATCAGCGACGCCAGGCGACGATCGACGCTCGAGCGATAGCTCGTGTACAGCCGTTGAAAATTGCTTGTGCTTGATCCCCGCGCTCTTCTCAATCGAACGGAAGATGGATGGAGTGAAACGATATCCCCTTGAAGTATGATAACAAATGGGGT
>VBOC01000136.1:8539-15202 GCA_005877655.1 Ignavibacteria bacterium | reverse complement strand
TTCCCTATCTTACGTGCCACAAGTATACGACTTCGCACGCCTCTTGACACATGGTCTCGCTGCTTCATCGCGTCGTTGCCGCCTCTTGCGTTAGCTGCATCCTGATGTCTGTGAATAATTCCTGTATGAGAAACGCCGATCAAGACACGAACAGACTCGAGGTGAATTCAAAGAGCGACCTCTACGTCTACCTCGACTCACTCGAGAAGAATTACGAGGACGCCTGCATCAGAATGGGGGTCGCCAACTGGAACAGCTACTCGAAGGAATCCTCCTACGATCTGAATGCGGCAAAGGCGGGCTTTGCCGCTCTCTTTGCCGACACCGGAGCCCGCGCGGTTATCGAGGAGTGGAGGAGGAGGTCGCCGTCCCTGGCCGACAAACAGCTTGCAAGAAGGCTCGAGCTATGGCACCGGTGCTTCATCGGCGGCACGATTTACGCCGATTCGAACATTGCGCGGCTTGAAAATCGGCTGCAGCAAACGATCACCGACTTTAAATTGAAAGCGGACGACTCCGTTCTTACACGCGCACAAGCCGGCGAACTTTTAAGGCAGGAGCGGAATCAGAATCGCCGTCACGCGCTCTGGGCTCTCGGATCTCAGATTTCGTCCGTAACGGCGGACGACCTCCTTCGGCTTGTAAAGCTCCGGAACGACGAGGCCCGGCTCTTCGGCTACCCGAACTTTTATTCGCTTGTTCTCCAGCTTCAGGCGATCGACGAAAAATGGCTTCTCAATACGATGAACAACCTGGAGGAGGAAACCCGCGGACCTTTCGAGGAGTTCATCCTATCGGCGAAGAAAAAACTCCATGTCTCGGATTTCGGGCCGTGGGATTTTGATTTCTCGCTCCGGGAGGCGGTCCAGCTCCCGGACAAGTATTTCCCGCCGGAGGAGGTATTCACGACCCTGCACCAATTTCAGAAGGCGATAGGATTTAATGTCGACTCGCTTCCCATCAAAGAAGTCGTTCGGGACATTCCCTACGGCGGCCTGAGCCTTGCCATCCAGATCCCCACCGATTCCCGCTTCCTCGTGAATCCGACGAAAGGCAAGGGCTTCTATGCCGTCGCGTTTCACGAGTATGGGCATTCGCTCAAAGCCGTGCACACGCGCGTTGAGTATCCGATCCTGAAAGGATATGAATGGATCCCCGGCGCGCAATGCGCGGCGTACGAGGAGGGGGTTGCGGATATGCAGGGAGAGTTCACCGACGACTCGCTCTGGCTTGCAGAGTATACCGATCTGAAACCGAAGCAGATCGAACGGTATATCAGGAACCGGGGGATACCGACCCTCTACCGGTTGCGGCGACTGTTGAAAGATTTCTTCATCGAGTATCAGATGTACGGAGACCCGGATCAGGATATGACAGCCCTGGAGCGGGAGATGTTCAAAAAATACCTGCTCGTCGATCTCGACCCCGAAGAATCGCACCAATTCGCGTCCTCGATCTGGTACACCTCATACCCCTGCTATTATCAAAACTACGTGTTGGCGGGGATGATCGCCACACAGCTTCAGGAAGCGTTGTCGAGCAAGTTCGGGGACCAAAAGTGCCACAACCGCCGTCTCGCGGAGTGGATCAGCGCTCACCTGTACGAGTCCGGAGAAACCGAAGAGTGGACCGAGCGCATTCGCGACGCGACGGGGAAATCGCTGGAGAGCGGCCCGTACCTGCGAAAGATGGGCCTTGAATCGGCCCGGGGGATCACGCCCGATTGAGAAGGATTCCCGTCTTCATTCCCGTCGGCATCGCGTTCGGGGTTTTCACCATGGTGCGGACAGGAGTCGCGCAGCCGGGCAACATTGTGGATTTTTATCCCCATGCCGACTCTGTGTGTCAGTTTCCCCAATCTGATCGTGAACTCACGGTAATTTGCCAGAAGAAGATTTCGCAGCGGTACATCACCCTCATCGGGATGAAGGGGGATTCCAGGATCCTTCTTGCAGCCGTTACGCTTAAACCCCTGACCGACGTTCAAAAATCGATCTCCCTCACCGTTGAGTCGGCGGGGCCGCCGCCTATAAGTCCGCCGATTTTCCGGATGACTTTCCTCTGCGCGAGAAGCTGCTGTCCCTGAAGCAGATCGACTATTATGTCGGCCACTGCAAGACCGTCTTCAATCACTGGGCAGACGATAATTTTGACGGAACCCTCGATGCGGCGATCCACATCGATATGGATCCTCAGAGGGACTGGGTCGAGCGGCAGATTGTCGTCCGTAGCACCGGATTCGACGGGAAATATGACGAGGTTTGGTCTTTCCGGGAGAAGATGGGGGATGTGCGCGATAGCGTTAAGCACACAACCGCGAGCGTCGAGTACCACCCGATCGGAAAACCTCCCGATTCAATCTCGCTTGCGGCGTTTGCGGACAAGACCCGCATCCTGCACATTATAAATGCAGCCGCAAAAGAGTGCGGTCTGACGAGCGAGAATTTCTATCCGGCGCGCTGACGCCTAGAGGATTTCCCGCAACCGTTCGGGAGGACGCGCGAGAGAGGAGCTCAAACATCTTCCGCCGGGTGGTACACGTGGGCTTTTGATAGATCGTCAGTCGTTCCATCGGAGAGTCGCCCGAACCGGCGGAGTTGAGTACCAGGGATGTGGGGAATTATTGTCGCGTCGAATCAATCACTCCAAGGACCGATTTCCCCTGCACAATGAAACCGCTCGACTCGGTGAACGGGAATGCGGCGCCCAGCCCGGCCGACCATGCGAATGCGGACCTGGATTGGCCGCTGACGGTGAAGCTCGTGTCTCCGGTTACATCGATCGATCCCGCGGAGAGGTTGGTCACGCCGATACCAATGAGGAAGTAGGGGGCGAAGCTTGTCTTCGTCAGCGAGAAGGCACCCTTGTAGGTAAGGAGCGCACCGATCATACGGACGGGGTTTCTTGTAACGGACACATTTTTTTGGAGCAGGTCTTGCCTGGTGCGAAACGCCGTGACATCGAAGGCAAATCGTGCGTATTCCACAACGACGAACAGTGAGCTATATCCGACGGTGCCCGGACTGAAGGAATATCCGTAACTTATTTCCGTGTTCCAGCCTTTTTTCCAGTAGTCCCTGAACTCCTGCGGAAGATAGGGATACGATAGACCCGCCGCCAGGGAGAGCTCGGGAGTCTTGACCTTCGATGTATCGTCCTGCGCAATCACCCGCGACAGAACACACGCGTGGAATAAAATAATAAGCACGCAACGCTTCATGACACAATCCTTCGTTAAATGGCCGAAACATGGTCCCAGTCCGAACCCTCCGAGGCGCTTACTGCGGGAGAGCAAGAGTATACGAAGTTTTCCATCTCTTTTCAAGGGCTTTTTTCAAGGGAGGCGGGGCTGAACAAAGATAATTTGTTCGCGCTCGAGCGAAACCGTCCCGGGCGGGGCACCCTTGGGCTTGCGAACGTACTTTCGTTCGCAATATGCAACCGGAACATTGCTCGCATTTCTCATCTTACTATAATAGGCCGCGATAGACGCCGCCGCCCGAATCGCTTCCCTCGGGACCTCCCGGCCCCTGGCGGCTTTCAGGACCGTATGAGAGCCGCTGGCTCCGCGCGCGTGGAACCATAGATCATTCGGTTTGGCATACTTCGAAGTGAGCAAATCGTTGTTCGCGCTGCTTTTCCCGACAAGAACCTGAAACCCCCCTGCGATCTCGAAAATCCTGAACGGCAGGCGTTCCTCCTGTGGATTTTTTTCCGTGCTTTCCACGTTCTTCAGCGTCTTCGTGTACTCCTTGCGAAAGTCCGATAACTGTTCCGGCGTCCTGCGGCGGTCGAGCTCGAGAAGCATGGACTCCAGAAGCGCGACTTTTCTTCGCAGGCTCCCGGCGCGCGTGCCGGACGCCGTGAGAGCAAGCCTCGCTTTCCTTGCCTTCTGAAAGTACTCTTCCGCGTTCCGCGCAGGTGTCAACGCGGGGTCGAGGGACACGGTTTCCTCCCCGGCAGCCGGATCAGAAAGATTAATCCGCCTTGTCCCCTTCCCGATCCGGTTGATGTTTGCCAGAATCAGCTTGCCAAGCCGCTCAAATTCCTCGCCACGCCCGGCGGCGGCGAGCTGCGTTTCCACCATCTGGAGAGATCGTCGCGATCGTTCGAGATCGGACCGGATCGCCCCTTCCAGCCCGGCTCGCTCGTCTCCGAATGTCCGCGACCGGGATGTTTTCATCACAAACCGCCTGATCGCCTCGTTTACACTGGGAAATTTCTCGATGCCGGCCTCCGGAAGATGCCGTAAGGGAGTTACGGAAAGAATCTTCTGTTCATCTCCGGGAGAGTAGATCCGGGCTCCCCCCGTTAAGGGGGCGGCGAAGATCCCGCGTGTTTCCGCGTACAGGCGATCCAGATCGGTGTCCCGCAGATCGGCAACGAGCGTCTGTTCGCTTATGCCCGAGCGGTGCAACGGCTCCCGGGCAAGGATCGGACCCAGCACGGGAGCCACGGCCTTCAGCGCCGCAAGTGCGGTCTTCGATGCTTTCTTTTTCACCGCGTCCCGGAACCGTTGCCGATCGTCGAGGATTGAGGGATCAAACCGATCTTCTCCGAGCATCAGTGTGGTCCCGATGAGCGTCTTTCGACTCTTGAATGCGTCCAGGATTTTCGTCGTCTCGTCTGTCAGAAAGATGTTACTTGCCGCGCTGCCATAGAGCTGGATGACGATGAACCGGTTCTTCCGCAGCGCGATCGTGAGCGTTCTGTCGAACGGACGAACCGCAATCGACTCTATCGTGGAGCCGATGATCAAATCGAACAGGTTTACGGAGTTCCTCTTCGCGCGGTTCCCCGGCATCGCCGCAAAAAAGTAATTCAGCTTCGGATCGACGGAGATATGGAGCCACAAGCCGGCCGCCGATTCGCCGCCGGCGGGCGAGCGGGCGACCGATGGGTCGGTCGATGCGACACTCCCCGTTTCAGATCGTCCGACGGAAATAATCAGCTCGTTCTTGTTCTGTGTGAATATTTCCTGGATCGTCGAGGAACGGAGCTGCGGGTCGAGTTCTCTGCTGAGAGCCGCGAGCGTCAGAAAGTGTGTGGCCATGCCAGGGGGAAGGGCGCGAAAAAGTGCATCCAATATAGACAAAAATGAAACGATTGCCAATGAGTACATTCATGAAGGGCTCACCCGTTGTGGACAAAAGGTGGACAAGTTGTCAACATGTTTTCCTTGACCACCGCGGAAATATTTCGTACCTTGTAACGGGGCTGTGCCTCAAGGGAGCTTGTTTTTCTCATGATTTCAAGCATGACCGGATACGGACGGGGAGAAGTAACCGTGGATCGCTTCACCGTTCTCGCCGACGTACGCTCGGTGAATAACAGGTTCCTCGAAGTGGCCATCCGGCTTCCGCGAACGCTCACGCTTCGTGAGATCGACGTGAAGGAGCTTGTGCGCTCAAAATTCTCGCGGGGGAAAGTCAACGTTGTCATGACGACCACGCGTGAGAATGAAAACGACATGCCGTTAAAGATCAACCCGGCTGCCGCGAAGGCCTATGGCAAACTGCTCAACAGTCTGCGGAAGGCCGCCAAGATCCAGGAACGGGTAACCCTCGACCACCTGCTGAAATTTCCCGAAGTACTGGAAATCGGCATCCTTGAAGACGGCGACGAAAAAGAATGGTCCGTCGCCCGACAGGCGCTTCTGGCCGCCCTAGACGATCTGGGAGTGATGCGTCAGAGGGAGGGGATCGAGCTGATGAACGATTTCATCGCCCGCCTCAACAGGCTGAAAGAGATCATCGATGAAGTTGAGCGCATCGCGAAAACACTGGTTCCTGAAGAGCGGGCAAGGCTGGAAGAGCGGCTGAACCGGCTTCTGTCCGATAAGAGTGTCATCGACAGGGGGCGGCTGGAGCTTGAACTCGCGCTCTTCGCGGATAAACTGGATGTGACGGAAGAATGTGTCCGGTTTCGCAGCCACATGAAGTTCTTTCAGGAAGCCCTCGGAGGCGAAGAAAGCGCCGGCCGCAAGCTGGGATTCCTGGTTCAGGAAATGAACCGTGAGGCAAACACCATCGGCGCGAAGGCCAGCAGTGCGCAGATCGCCCATCTGGTTGTCGTAATGAAAGAAGAGCTGGAGAAAATACGAGAACAGCTCCAGAACATCGAGTAGCGTTTAACGTGACTATCATACGGAGAATCGACCAATGCCCATAAAACCTCTCGACATCGAAGATCTGACAGGCCGCGCGGAGAACATCTACGAAGCCATCATCATACTCCTGAAGCGCGCACGCCAGATCAACGAAGAGTTGAAGATTGAATTCAAACAACGGATCGAGCTGCTTCAATCCAGGGTCTTCGAGCCCGAAGAAGAGACAGAACAGCCGCAGACAAATCCCGATCAGATTCTGGTCGCACAGGAATTCGAGCAGCGGCCGAAACCCACGGAGACTGCAATCCAGGAGCTGATGGAGGGCAAGCTCGCCTATCGATACAAGGAAGAAGAACCGCCGCCTGCTCCGATGGCCTGAGCTTTCGCGTAACGGTGCTGAGGAACAAGCACATACTCATCGGCGTCACGGGAGGAATTGCCGCCTATAAGATACCGCTCCTCGTCAGAGAGTTGAAAAAGGCGGGCGCCGCCGTGCGGATCGTCATGACCGAAGCGGCGAGGGAATTCGTAACCCCGCTCACGCTTTCCACGCT
>VBOC01000136.1:0-8207 GCA_005877655.1 Ignavibacteria bacterium | reverse complement strand
GGGAAAAAGATTCTGGTTACGGCGGGTCCGACGTATGAACCGATCGATCCCGTCCGCTTTATCGGCAATCGTTCATCCGGGAAAATGGGGTTTTCACTGGCGAATGCAGCAGCACAGCGCGGAGCAACAGTCACGCTTGTGGCAGGGCGGGTCTCGCTCCCCACGCCCCGCAACGTCCGGCGTGTTGATGTCGAATCTTCTGAAGAGATGCTGCACGCGGTGATCCGTCAGAGCAGGAAGGTTGATGCCGTGATCATGGCTGCCGCAGTTTCCGATTTCGCGCCCGTGAAGTTCACCCCAGCTAAAATCAGGAAAGAACAGGTGAACGGCGAGCTTCTCCTTGAATTAAAGAAGACGAAGGACGTCCTGAAAGAGCTCACCCGAAAGAACCAACAGAGTGTTGTCGTGGGTTTCGCCCTGGAGACGAGCGATGGAGTCCGGAATGCAAAGAGGAAACTCAGGGAGAAGAAGCTCGATCTTATTGTCTTGAATAACCCGACTCAGCGGGGGGCGGAAATCGGCGGCGATACGAATGTGGTCACGATTATCTCGAAGAGCGGGAATATTGAGCGGTTGAAGAAAATGCACAAGTTCGATGTCGCGAACCGCATCCTCGACCGCATATCAAAATTGCTGTGAGCGGGGAATGATCCGCTAATGTCGAAGGCATTGTCGATTTTCCTCGATCAAGCCCGAGCCTACCTCATGCAGCAGCAGGATCTTTTTGGAAATACAATTTACACCGAGGGCGCGGGCAAAAAACCGCCCGACACCCGTGCGGATACCATTCCGTACCCGGATGAACCGTGGGTGAGCGCAGAGTCGCTTCCCGACCTGTACGACCAGATCCACGAGTGCCTCAAGTGTCCCCTGGGACAAACAAGGACCCGATTCGTTTTCGGTACGGGGAATCTCCGGGCCGATGTCATGTTCATCGGCGAAGCGCCCGGCGCCGACGAAGACGCACAGGGCGAACCATTCGTCGGCAAGGCAGGGCAGCTCCTGAACAAGATCATCGAAGCGATCGGGATGAAGCGGGAAGAGGTTTACATCTGCAACATCCTGAAATGCCGTCCGCCCAATAACCGCGATCCGGAAACCCTGGAGATGGAAACATGCTCGCCGTATCTCCTGAAGCAAATCGAGCTGATCCGCCCGAAGTTCATCATCTGCCTGGGGAGAATCTCGGCGCAATGGCTGCTTCAGACGAACGAAAGCCTGACCGCACTGAGAAGCCGCACGCATGCATTTAAGGGGTCGACGCTGATCGTCACCTACCATCCTGCTGCGCTGCTCCGCAACCCCAACTGGAAACGCCCCGCGTGGGAAGACATGAAGCTCTTCATGGGGCTCTATGAACAGTCGAAGAAAGAAAAGTTAACCTGATGGCAAACACCATACTAGATATTCAGGCTCCGGTCGAATCGTCCGCGTCTCAGGGACGGGTTCCGCCGCAGGCGGTGGATGTTGAAAAAGCGGTGCTCGGCGCCATGCTGATCGACAAAGAAGCGGCTCCGAAAGCTCTGGAACTTCTCGACCCGACCAGTTTTTACAACCCCACGCATCAAAAGATTTTTCAATCGATGGTCAGTCTGTTTGAGAAGGGAGAGGCCATCGATGCGGTCACCGTGGTGGAAGAGCTCCGGCGGAGGGGCCTGTTTAATCCCGTCGAGGATCCTGCGTACGTGACAGAGCTGACAATGAACATGACAAGCTCTGCCAACGTCGACTACCATGCCCGCATCGTACTCGAGAAGGCCCTGATGCGGAGCCTCATTTCCGCGTCCTCGTCGGTGGCATCGCGGGCATATAATGACACCGAAGACGCTCTCGACCTGCTCGACGAGGCGGAAGCGGCGATTTTTCAGATTTCCGAGCGGAGGTTAAAGAAAACATTCACGCCGATCAACCGCGCGTTGCATGAGACCTTCGCCATGCTCGAAGAAATTCACGGCAAGCACAGCGGCGTAACGGGAGTCCCCAGCGGTTTTCCCATGCTCGACGAAAAGACGGGCGGCTTTCAGAATTCGGACCTCATCATTGTCGCGGGCAGACCGAGTCAGGGGAAGACCGCGCTGGCCCTCTCAATCTGTCGCAATGCAGCGCTTCACCCGGAGAAGAGGACGAGCGTGGCGATCTTCAGCCTCGAGATGTCTGAACAGCAGCTGATCGTCCGAATGCTCTCGGCGGAGGCCAGGGTCAACGCCCATCAGCCCCGGACCGGCAAATTGCCGGATGAGAACTGGAAATACCTCAGCCGGAACGTCGGCAGGCTTGCCGAAGCAAAGATTTTTATCGATGATACGCCGGCCTTGAGCATCCTGGAGCTGCGCGCAAAAGCCCGGCGGCTCAAGGCGGAACACGAGATCGGATTGGTGGTCGTGGATTACCTCCAGCTCGTCCAGGGCCCGAAAAGTGCCGAGTCGCGTGAACGGGAGATCTCAATGATCTCACGGTCCTTGAAGGCGCTTGCCAAGGAGTTGAACATTCCGGTCGTGGCGCTCTCGCAGTTGAACCGCGCGCTCGAGGCTCGCTCGGATAAACGTCCTGTTCTGGCAGATTTACGCGAGAGTGGAGCTCTCGAGCAGGATGCGGACGTGGTTATTTTTGTGCACCGGCCGGAGACGTACAATATCAAAGAGACCAAAGACGTGGACGGAACGACCATGGACGCCGAGGGCATCGCAGAGATTATCATTGGCAAGCAGCGGAACGGACCGACCGGATTCACGCTGCTCACATTCGTGAAAGACTATGCCGGATTCGAGCGGAGAGCCCCGCGGAGTCTGGAAACCTACCTGCCTCCCCCGAGTGAGGAACCTGGACCACCCTTCTGACATCGTTCTGCCCGGCTGGATCGGCACGGACCTAATATCTTGACCCAGAATTCCAGCAGGCGCCTTTCCCGCCTCCCCGGTGAGCAGAGAGCGCTCATGACAATGTCGTACCTCGGTCTCCTCATTTCCCTCCTGGTTCCGATCAGCGGCGCGCCCCAAAGCCAATCCCAGGACAAGACCATCTGCAACCGGATGTTCTCGTTCGCCTTCGAGCACGCCCTGATTAACAAACCGATGGGCGAGGTCTTAACGACGATCGGCATGCAATTTGTGGGGAAGCCCTACAAGGCCCATACGCTCGATGAGCCGGGAAAGGAACACCTCGTTGTGGATTTGCGCGGGTTCGATTGCGTAACGTTTATCGAAAACGCCCTCGCGATCTCAAGGTGCATTAAAGGGAACCGCCTCACGTTCGATGACTACCGCCGCGAGCTTCAATCGCTCCGGTACCGCGGAGGGGTGATCGACGGTTATTCCAGCCGGCTGCATTATTTCACGGACTGGATTACGGATAATGAACGCAGAGGCAGTCTAAAAAACGTCACCAAGGAGCTTGGAGGGACGCCTTTGCAAAAGAAACTTAATTTTATGACCGCCCACCGGGCATCATATACCGGATTGGCAGATGATTCGGCGTTCGCGCGAATCATCCGGATTGAATCGGGCTTCGACAGCAGCGGCCTCTATTATATTCCCACCTCGCGCATCGCCGAAGTCCAGGCCGGCGTTCGGAGCGGCGACATCATCGCCATCACGACAGATGTTGAAGGACTAGACGTGAGTCACACAGGGATCGCCCTCCGCACGTCGGATGGCTCGCTTCATTTTCTGCACGCGCCAGATGTCCACGGTCAGATCCAAGTCACCAAAGAGACTCTCGAAGCCCACGTAAGAAAATATCCCTCGTATACCGGCATCATCGTGGCCAGGCCGCTCGACCCGCACCAGTAGCCCGGCCCGTCCGTCCCGCTTCGCAGGACGAAACGAGACAATTGCGCTGCTTGTTTTCCTCTGCGTATTTCGCTACATTTTGACGTTCGACTGCCCCCGCCGTATGCGGGGCATGTCATTTTATAGACCCAGATGAAAAATATCTGCATACTCGGTTCCACCGGCTCGATTGGCCGGAATAGTCTGGAAGTGATCGCAAACTTTCCGGGCGAGTTCCGCGTTACTTACCTGAGCACGAACCAGAACATCGAGCTTCTCCAGAAGCAGATTCAGAGATTTGGACCCCGCGGAGTCGCCGTACAGGACAAATCTTCGGCGGCCGCCCTCAAACAGGTCACAAATGGCGCCCTCAGCGTTTATGCGGGAGAACAGGGCCTCGAGGAGTTGATTGATCGGGAGGATATCGACATCGTCATCAGCTCGCTGGTGGGATTCGCGGGGCTCAAGCCGACTCTCCGGGCGATCAAGCGCGGAAAGACGATCGCGCTGGCAAATAAGGAAACCCTTGTGGTTGCGGGCGAGATCATCACCCGGATGATCAAAGAGCACGGTGCAACTTTGATCCCCGTCGACAGCGAGCACAGCGCTATCCTTCAATGTCTCCTCGGCGAGGATCCGGCGAGCATCGCGAAATTGATTCTCACGGCCTCGGGCGGACCTTTTCTCGGCCTCCAGAAGTCGGAGTTCTCCCGTGTGACGGTCGAGGAGGCGCTCCGGCATCCGAAATGGAGGATGGGGAACAAGATTTCGATCGATTCGGCCACCCTGATGAACAAGGGGCTGGAGGTCATCGAAGCTCACTGGCTGTTTCACCTGCCCCCGGAGAAGATCGAGGTCCTGATTCACCCGCAATCGATCATTCATTCGATGGTGGAATTTGTCGACGGATCCGTAAAGGCGCAGCTCGGGATGCCCGATATGAAGATTCCGATTCAGTACGCGCTGACATATCCGGCACGCGCCGCATCCGTTTATGGGCGTGTAAATTTCAGCGATTTGAAGGAAATGACATTTTTGAAACCGGATTTCGCCAAGTTCGAGTGCCTCGGCCTCGCCTACGAGGCGATCAAGCGGGGCGGCACCGCGCCCGCCGTTCTGAACGCCGCAAATGAAATCGCCGTGGATCTTTTTCTGCAGAAGAAGATCGGATTCGACCGCATTCCGGGCCTGATCCGGGATGCGATGCAGCATGTGCCGGTCACGGATTCCCCCTCGCTGGACGACATCTTCCTGGCGGACAGATCGGCCCGCGAATTTGCACTTGGCTTGGGCAGAAGGGTGTAGGGGACTCCATGCAATTGCTGAACATGCTCATGTACACTGCGATCACGCTCGGCGTGCTCATCTTTATCCATGAACTCGGGCATTTTCTCGCCGCCAAGCTGACCGGAATGAGGGTCGACCGATTCTCCATCGGATTCCCCCCTCGCGCATTTGGCATCAAGATCGGGGAGACGGATTACTGTATCTCCTGGATCCCCGTCGGCGGTTACGTCAAAATCGCCGGCATGATTGACGAAAGCTTCGACACCGATTTCCTGCGGCATCCCCCCCAGCTGTGGGAGTTCCGCGCCAGACCGCTCGGCGCGAGGATGCTTGTCATATGCGCGGGAGTGATCATGAACGTGTTCCTGGCCATTTCCATCTTTTGGGCGATCAGTTTTGTCAATGGAAAGGTCACGAAGGAAACGACCGAGATCGGATATGTCGCCGAGGGGAGCCCGGCCGCGCAATCCGGTATTCTTCCCGGGGATAAGATTCTTTCCATTAACGGGAAGCCGGTGATGAACTGGGAGGAAGTCGAGAACCTGCTCTATATCGAAAATCTCGGTAACGATATCCGCTTCGACATCGAGCGGAACGGCCATCGCCAGTCGCTCGTCGCCCCGAGGAGGAGTCCCAGCGAAGCGTCCGAGAAACCCTTCGGGATCGTGGAGGCGCATCTGGGCGCGGAGGTCAAGGCGGTTGAGCCCGCGCTCCCGGCCCAAAAACTTGGCCTGAGACCGGGCGATATTCTGATTTCCCTCGACTCCCTGCCGGTGGGCTACCCGCAGGTATCGAGCATGATCCGCGAACGCGCCGGCCGGACGGTGACCGTCAGATGGAAACGGGGCGGAGAGGTCCTGTCTGGAACAACGACCATCCCTACCGAAGGCCGGATCGGGATCGTAATCGAACCGGTCTACGAAGGCCCGACGAAGCGCATTCATTTCTCTTTTTTTGGAGCCTTGCCCGAGGGTATTGCCAAGACCGGGCAGTCCGTTTACCTCTTCTACCTCACAATCAGCAAGATCATAGCCGGGAAAGCTTCCATACGGGACTCCTTCGGGGGCCCCATTGCGATCGCCCAGCTTGCCACACGCAGCGCCGAATATGGAGTCGTCCAATTTCTTGAATTCATGGCAGTCCTCAGCATGAGCCTGGCGATCTTGAATATCCTTCCCATACCTGCCCTGGATGGAGGACACCTGGCAATGATGCTGTATGAGAAGGCATTCAAAAGGGAAATTCCCCACCGTGTCAAACTTGTGATCCAGCAGGCAGGCTTCATTCTCCTGCTCCTCTTCATGGCCTTCGTCATTTACAACGATCTCTCCAGGTTCTGATCACGTCGCGTGATCGAAAACACACCCCCCGTTGAAATTGGCGGTTAATTGCAGGTATATTATAGAGTAGATTGCTATAATTGACTGTATTCGCTATACTTTGCATCGGCAAAGGGAACGGAGTTCGAATTTATGACCAGTATTCGCCGTGAGATGTTCGCTTCTCTGACTGGCTTTGCCCTGATCTTGTTTCCGGTCAAAGCATCCGGCCAGCCGTGCTCGCTTTCAATGCAAGTGAGCCATACTGCCGCTGAACAGCTATCGCTCGCCGACCTCGATTTTCCCAATTTTCGCTCGACGAACCTGCTGTTCACAGTCAACATTATCTATCCTGCGAACGCGCCCGCATCGGCCATGGCGTCCCTTCATCTTGTCATGGACATTACGCTCGCCCAGGGAACGATAAGTTTTCCCGGGGCACTGGATCTTACGACGAAGTCTTTCTCCGTTCCGCCCGGAGGCAGGACAATCACGAATATGAACCTGGCGACCGGCGGCGATATCCAGACGCAGACGTACAGCTTCAGCCGGGAAGCGAAAACCAAGATCGAGGACATCGCACTTTTGACCGGCCACATGCCCGCCGGCTCATACAATTTCCATATCGAACTTAAGGAGCTGGGTTGCGCGACAACGGTCAACGATCAAGTCGAGCTTCTCTTGCAGAATCCTACACGGGTTGAGCTCAGGTCGCCTCGCGATGGTGAAACGACGAACACTTTCCCGCTCTTTGAATTCTATCAGGACGGTTACAGGGCGGTTCTGACGGTCGCCGAGAAGAGCCCCGAGCAAACGAGGGAAGATGCGATTTCGCGCAAACCGGCCATGCTGGAGGTTGATCTCTCCGGCCGGAACTCGTTCCTGTACTCCGGAGGCAGGCCCCTGGAAGACGGGAAGACGTACGTCTGGACCGTCGTCAGCAAGGTTCGCACGGCAGGTGGATTAGACATCGATGTTTCCGGCCCGATCGGTCTGTTTACCGTTTCGGGGTCGCTGCAGGGGTCGGGCGCTTTGAATGGTACGGTTGATGATGCCCTGCTCACTCAGCTTGAAGAGATGCTTGGCAGCAAGTATCATGCTGTCTTCCAACAGATCCGGTCGGGAGGATACCATCTCACCTCGAATATGTCGTTGAACGACTCGAAGCTGAGCGCGAGCCAGCTCCTGGATCTCCTGGTCCAGTTGAGGGATCTGAGCGATTCAATCGAGTTGAGCTTCGAATGACGGAGGATATGAAGATGATCAAGCCAAAAACCCGAGGTTGGTATATATTGAAAATAGCAGGCGTGTCGACACTTCTTTTGGTCGCCGCCGGCGCTGCCGGCTTTACTCCAAGCAGGGGCCCTCTCGCCATGATCCTGAAGGTCATCCCGGAGGTCCGAAAGCAATCCCATGCCGCAATCGATTGGGCGATAGCCTCCAAGGGCGACCCGCTCACCACCGGCGACAAGGTTCGAACGGACAAGAATTCGCTGGCCCTTATCAAATTTATGGACCGGAGCATCGTCAGGCTGAGAGAGCAATCGGAGCTGACCGTCGACACCGCAATGACTGAAGGCAAATTCACCAAATTCATAAGACTGTGGAAAGGCGGCTTCGGTTTTGAATTCCGAAAAAAGCCGGATGAACAGTTCCGCCTGACCTCTCCGACGGCCGTGGCCTCAATCCGCGGAACGCGAGGGATGCTCAGCGGGGGCGCAGGATCCGACACGCTGATCATCACCGAGGGTACGGTCAGGTTTGCGAACAACGTTTCGAACAGGGAAATCGACGTCGCCGCAGGAAACATCGGGGTTTCGAGCCAGGACGGCTC
>VBOC01000134.1 GCA_005877655.1 Ignavibacteria bacterium | reverse complement strand
ACGTCACCCGCCTTCTCGCCGAAAATCGCCTTCAGCAGTTTTTCCTCGGGAGTCGACTCCGTCTCCCCTTTTGGCGTGATCTTCCCGATCAGAATGTCGCCTTCCAGGACCTCGGCGCCGACCCGGATGACGCCGTTTTCGTCGAGGTCTTTCACGGCATCCTCGCTGACGTTCGGAATTTCCCGGGTCAACTCCTCTTCGCCCCGCTTGGTATCCCGCACCTGCAGCTCGAACTCTTCGATGTGAAGCGAAGTAAAGGTATCCTCGGCGACAAGCTTCTCGTTGACGACGATGGCGTCCTCGAAATTGTATCCTCCCCACGGCATGAACGCCACGAGGATGTTGCGCCCGAGGGCAAGCTCCCCGTGATCCGTTGCGCAGCCGTCAGCGAGGATGTCGCCCTTCTTCACACTCTGTCCGGGTTTCACGGCCGCCCGCTGGTTGATCGCTGTGTCCTGATTCGTCCGGAAGAATTTAATGAGCTGATACTCGACCCGTTTCTTATCATCGAAGCTCACGAGGGCCTCCGGGTTCGTCTCATCGATATCATAATTGACCACGATCGAATTCGAATCGACGTATTCGACAACCCCATTCAGCTCCGCAACGATCATCGTGCGGGCATCGCGCGCGATACGCCCTTCGAGGCCCGTCCCGACGGTCGGAGTTTCGGGCCGCAGCAGCGGAACCGCCTGCCGCTGCATGTTCGATCCCATGAGCGCCCGGTTCGCATCGTCGTGTTCAAGGAAGGGGATCAGCGCCGCCGCCGCGCTCGCAATCTGGTTCGGAGCAACATCCATGTACTGGACCTCCTCCGGTTTGACGAGGGGATAGTCGCTCTGAGCGCGCGCCTTGATACGCTCGGTGACAAACTTTCCCTTATCGTCGACCGCCGCGTTCGCCTGCGCAATTGTGTAGCGATCTTCCTTCTCCGCAGTCATGTACTCGATCTCGTCGGAAACCTTTCCGTTCTTCACCTTCCGGTACGGGGTCTCGATGAACCCGAATTCGTTCACGTGCGCGTGGACGCACAATGACGAGATGAGGCCGATATTCGGGCCCTCGGGAGTTTCGATCGGGCAGAGCCGGCCATAGTGGGTATAATGCACGTCCCTGACTTCAAAGCCCGCGCGTTCCCTGGTCAGTCCGCCCGGGCCGAGAGCCGACATCCGGCGCTTGTGCGTAATCTCGGCGAGCGGGTTTGTCTGATCCATAAACTGCGACAACTGGTTCGTGCCGAAGAAAGCGTTGATCACGCTTGTAATCGTGCGTGCGTTCACGAGATCCTGCGGCGTTATTTTCTCCTGGTCGCGCAGACTGAGCCGCTCCCTGATCGTCCGGGCCATCCGCGCAAGGCCGATATTGAACTGCTGTCCGATCTGCTCGCCGACGGTCCGGACCCGCCGGTTGCCCAGGTGATCGATATCGTCGACCGTCTTTCTCCCCTGCTGCAGGTCGATCAGATAATTGATAATCGCGATAATATCGTCCTTGGTCAGCGTCGTCGTCGTCTCGGGGATGGTCAATCCGAGTTTTGCGTTCATGCGATAACGTCCGACGTCTCCGAGATCGTAGCGTTTCTCATTGAAGAACAGGCGCTCGAGCAGGTTTTTCGCGGTCTCAAGGTCGGGCGCTTCTCCGGACCGCAGCTGCTGGTAAATCGCATTCAGCGCCTCCTCATTCGACCTTGCGATATCCTTGAGAATCGTATTGGCGATGACGGAGCTCTCGCCAACTCCTTCGTGTTTCAGGAAGCGGATTTTCTTGATCTCTGACTTCTTGACCTTTTTCAGGACTTCTTCCGTGAACTGCGTATCCTTGTTGATGAAGATCTCGCCCGTCTTTTTATCCACGACATCGCTGCAGACAATCCGATCGAGATACTCTTTCAAATTGACCTTGTGGGGATCCACCTCTTCCACCAGATTGAAGAGCTGGAGGATCTCGTCGTCGGAAGAGTAACCCAGGGCGCGGAGGAGCGTCGTGACGGGGAATTTCTTTTTTCGATCGATGTAGACGTACATCACGTTGCTGATATCGGTCGTGAACTCCACCCACGATCCCCTGAACGGGATGATGCGCGCGGAGTAGATCGAAAGGCCGTTCGGATGGATCGACTCGTCGAAAAAGACGCCGGGAGATCGGTGCAATTGGTTGACAACCACTCGCTCGGCCCCGTTGATGATATAGGTGCCGCGGTGGGTCATCACCGGCAGGTTCCCAAGGTACACTTCCTGCTCGATCGTATCGACGTAGCTCTTTCCATCCTCGCTCTTCGACGAGAGGCGCAGCTTCGCCTTCAACGGCACCGCAAAGGTCAGGCCCCTCTCCTGGCACTCTATCACCGAATACTTCGGCTTTTCAACATAGTACTCGACGAATTCGAGAATGTAGTTTTCCCGGGCGTCGGTAATCGGAAAATTCATTTTAAATATCTGCTGGAGACCCTTGTTCACTCGCTTCTCCGGCGAGGTCGATGCCTGGAGGAAATGCTCCCAGGATTCGAGCTGGACATTCAGCAGATCCGGATAATCCACGATCGAGGGTATCTTGGCGAAGGTGATACGTCCGTTCGCATGATGGGCATGGGGTTTCACGTGCTTGACCTCATTAAATTAAAACAGCACACCGATAACCAATTGTGAAATTGACTACCGGTGCCATTTTGATGGATGTGTATGTTGCCAACGTTATCTGAATATTGGGTTACGATAAGAATTCTCGTGCACCGGAGAACCGTTCTCAATCCCGCACCTGCCAACGATAGCGGGGCGATCTATTTCAGCTCGACCTGCGCGCCGGCCTCTTCAAGCTCCTTTTTCAGTTTGTCCGCGTCGTCTTTCGACACCCCCTCCTTCACGTTCTTGGGAGCGCCATCGACAAGATCCTTCGCCTCCTTGAGTCCGAGCCCCGTTGCGGCCCGCACGACCTTGATGACGTTGATCTTCTGCGCCCCCGCGCTCTTCAGCACGACCGTAAATTCGGTCTGCGCTTCCACCGCTGCCGGTGCCGCACCGCCGGCAGCCGCTGCGGTTCCGCCCATCATCATCGGCGCGGCCGCTGTGACCCCGAATTTCTCTTCGAGAGCCTTTTTCAACTCCGATGCTTCGATGAGCGTGAGTTTTCCTATCTTTTCGACGATTTCCTGAACTTCTGACATGGTGGCGTACTCCTTGTACGATTGTGAATGAAATTCTTGCGGTCCGGCCTAGGCCGCTTTTTTCTTTTCGATCGCGTCTATGATATAGACGAGGTCTCTCATCACGGCTCCGACGGCGCCGGCCAGTCCCGCGATCGGGGACTGAATGCTGCCCAGGATGCCGGCAACCAACTCCCCTCTCGACGGAAGCTTTGCAAGCCGATCGAGATCCTTCCCCTCAAAAACCTGCGTCTCGATCACGCACGCTTTGACCGCCAGTTTTTCGTGCTTGTCCCGAAATTTCTTGATGATCCTCGCGGGGGCCACGGGATCGTCGTATCCAAAAGCGATCGCAGTCGGGCTCTCCAGCTTGTCGAGAACCTTATCGTATCCTTCGATGCTTTCCAGGGCCTTCCGCGCGAGCGTGTTCTTCACGACGTGATAGTCGACGTGCGATTTCCTGAACTCGCGCCTCAGCTCGGTGATCTGTTCGACGGTGATGCCCGTGAAGTCGGCGAGGAACAGGCTCTTCGACCGCAACACCTTTTCTTTCATCGCGGAGATGATCTGTTCTTTTTCAGAACGATTCATGGTTCCCTCGTATTCGTTACCATCCTCAGTGCGCTCCGACAACCGCCCGGTCTATCCGGACACTGGGACTCATCGTCGTGGAAAGCGCGATGCTTCTGATATACTGGCCCTTCGCGCTGGTCGGCTTGGCGCGGACAACCGTATTCAGGAATGCCTGGACGTTTTCAATCAGTTTCTCCCGATCGAAGTTGGCCTTTCCCACGATCGCGTGAACAATGCCCGCCTTGTCGACACGGAATTCAATCTTCCCGGCCTTCACTTCGGCGACCGCCTTGCCGACGTCCATGGTAACGGTGCCGCTCTTCGGATTCGGCATGAGGCCCCGGGGGCCAAGCACTTTACCGAGCTTTCCGACCTCGGCCATCGTGTCGGGCGTTGCGACGATGACATCCACGTCCGCCCAACCCTGCTGAATCTTCTGGATATAATCCTGGAAACCCACGTGATCCGCGCCCGCCTTCCGTGCTTCCTCATCTTTCGGAGGTTTGGCCAGCACGAGGACCCGGACGGCCTTCCCGATTCCGTGCGGCAGCGCAACGGTTCCTCTGACGGCCTGGTCGGCTTTCTTCGGGTCCACACCGAGACGGACCGCGATGTCGACAGCCTCGTTGAACTTCGCCGTAGCCATTTCCTTCACGAGACTAACGGCTTCCTCGACGGTGTAGGTTTTCTTCAGCTCCACATTCTTCAGCGCCGCTCTGTAGCGTTTGCTCTTTGTCATAGGTTGTTCCCCGTTCGAGCTATCCTTCGACAGTAATGCCCATGCTGCGGGCTGTTCCCGCGATCATCATCATTGCCGCATCGATGTCATTCGCATTCAAGTCAGGCATTTTCATTTCCGCGATCTCGCGAAGCTGGGCTTTCGTGACCGTGCCGACCTTGGTGCGATTCGGTTCCCCCGAGCCCTTCTCGACTTTCGCCGCTTTCGCCAGCAGGACGGAGGCCGGAGGGGTCTTCGTTATAAAAGTAAACGACTTGTCCGAGAAAACCGTAATGACGACCGGAATGATGAGGCCCTGCTTGTCCTGAGTCTTCGCATTGAACTGCTTGCAAAACTCCATGATATTGACGCCCTTCTGGCCGAGCGCCGGACCGATCGGCGGGGCGGGACTCGCCTGACCGGCGGCAATCTGCAGTTTGATGAATCCGGTTACCTTCTTCATGCTCTCTTCATTCCATGCATAATGAGATTATCCTTCAACCTCGACCTGGTTAAAATCCAGTTCAACGGGCGTCTTGCGGCCGAAGATGCTCACCATCACCTTGAGCTTCATCTTTTCCTCGTTGACATCCTGAACATAGCCGGTGAAATTGTTAAACGGCCCGTCGACAACCTTCACCGCCTCACCGACTCTGAACGGAACCTCCACCACCTCAACGTCCTTGCGCTCTTCCATCCGGCCCAGGAGTCTCCTGACTTCATCGGCCTGC
>VBOC01000133.1 GCA_005877655.1 Ignavibacteria bacterium | reverse complement strand
TCTATGGGGCGCTTTTCCTGAGCCGCGAGAGCGGAGAACAGGCAAAGAAGCATGATGCATCCTAAGGGGAATCGAAACGATCGAGTGAAATCGTATCTGTTCATGATCTGCACTCCTCTATTGACCAAGTGAAATGAACGTGTAAGAGCAGAGAATTGTTGTGCGCTCGGGCCCGATCATGTGTGATCTGGATCCCTATGTCTCAAAGTTTTTCCACATCATCGATTCGACCGGCTTGACCGTGCGCCGGTTGTACTTCGCCGTCTTCTTCTTGTTATACGGCACCGCCACATCTCCGCTCACCCGAAAGTAAATTAATTGGCCGATCGGCATGCGGGCATAGATGCGGACCGGCTGGCGGACCGAGATCTCGAGCGTCCAGGTGTTACAAAATCCGATGTCGCCTTTTCCGGCAGTTGCATGAATATCGATTCCCAGGCGTCCGATGCTGCTCTTTCCTTCGAGGAACGGAACGTGCCGGTGAGTCTCGGTATATTCCTTCGTCACACCGAGATACAATTTGCTCGGTACAAGGATCAAGCCCTCTTTCGGAATCCTGAAATACGAAACGCGGTTGTGCCTCCGGGCGTCGAGGATCTCGTCCCGGTACATGGCAAGCCAATCGCCAAGGTGGACATCGTAGCTGTTTGAACCCAGAAACCTGCGATCGAACGGTTTGATGACAACCGATCCCATCCTCATCTCGGCTAGGATTTCCGTATCCGTAAGGATCATCCGGGTTTAGAGTCGTAAGATTGGGCAGATGAACGGGGCAAAACGCAACCGTAATTTAGTAAAATCCGGCCGAGATGCAACAAATCAAGGGGGCGGGTACTGTCCATAGCTCTGTGTCTTCGTCATAAAATCGATAAGGCCCATTTTTCTTGGTCTTGAAATGAGGCTATCGCCATGCTGTCGGGCAATCTAAAAAGGTTCCATCCGCCATTCTAAGTTGCCGATCGAAAAGACATTTTGCGATGACCCTCTCTTTGATCCGCAAGTAGAAATCTGATTCGACTTTGAGCTCAAGCGCTTCCCGTCCCATGGGTAAGACGACTCCGAGCCGTAATCCCGGAAAACATTTATGGACTTCTTTTAATGAGGGTAATTGGTCGCTATCACCAGTGACTAAGATGGCTTCGTCATATCTTTTCTCGTATGCTAAGCGGAAAAGAGTGAGAGCGATGCTAACATCCGTCTGTTTTTCTTCCCTTGATTTGTAGGTTTACTTGCAATTTGGGCACGTACGGTGTCTGTCTTTGAACTTTCCATAGACGAGTTCGATTCCCGTTGATTCCAATGCTCTGATAAAGACTTTATGGCGAGCCACTTTATCGGCGTCCCAAGGAGTGATGGAAGTGAAATAGTATATTTTTTCGAGACCTACCGGAAAGTATGTCCTGAGAAGTTTGTCTACGTTTAACCATTTGTACTTGTGGTATTTTGGATTTTCTTGCAAGGAATGATAAAGATTGAAGCCATCAACCAGAGCAATTATTCTGGGCATGAATACCCTCCAGGGTAAGTAAAAAAAAACCCCCGATTTCCAGGGGAAAGCGGGGGGCCAATGAGCTTTCTTGCGAAAGCTCAAAGGGATGATAGAGAATATAATGAATCGACGGGGAAAATCAAAGAGAACTACCTAGTTGGTTCCGCCAGAGGGTATTGCGACTCTCGGTCGGGAGTTCAGATCAGTGGTTAGTCCTGGGACAGTTCCTTCCAGTGCCCCGCAAACTCGGTAAGTTTCCTGTCGACGAGATCGTGCACCGTTCCGCGTTCGAACGATCCCTGCTTCGAAAGCTTCCCGGCGCGAAGGCCGGTGAGAATTTCCAGCCCCTCATCGACGCTGCCGATGGAATAAACGTGGAATTTGCCGCGGCGGACGGCGTCGATTACTTCATGGCGCAGCATGAGATCCTTCTCGTTCTGCCTGGGAATGATGACGCCCTGCTTTCCCGTCAGGCCGCGGGCATTGCAGATATTGAAAAAGCCCTCGATTTTCTGATTGACGCCTCCGATCGGCTGGATCTCACCCTTCTGATTGACCGATCCCGTGACCGCGATGTCCTGCCGGAGCGGAGCATTTGCGAGACTCGAAAGAATCGCATAGATCTCCGTCGACGAGGCGCTGTCGCCGTCGATTCCGCCATAGGACTGCTCGAAGGTGATGCTGGCGTTCATGGTGAGCGGTGTGCGCTGCGCGTACATGCCGTGCAGGTAGCCGCTGATGATCATGACACCCTTGCTATGGCTCGGACCGCTCATTCCGGCTTCGCGCTCGATATTGATAATCCCCCGCCGGCCGATCGATGTCTTCGCCGTAATCCTCGAAGGAATACTGAAGGCATATTCCCGCATATCATAGATTGTCAGGCCGTTCACCTGCCCGACAACGGCGTCCGAGGAGTCGATCATGATCGTGCCGTCGAGGATCATCTCCTGGAGCTTCTCTTCCGCGAGCCGGATCCGCTCGATCCGTTCGTCGATCGCCTTCCGGACGTGCTTGTGCGTCACGATCGGCTTACTCTCCTGGGCCGCCCAGTAATTCGACTCGCGGAGGATGTCGGCGATAAGATTAAATCGCGTCGAGATCTTGTTTTGCCGTCCGGCCAGCCGGACGCCGTATTCCGTCACCGCAGCGATCCCTGAACGGTCGAAGGGCCTCAACTTTTCGTCGTCGCAGATCATTTTCATGAAGGAAATGTACCGTTCGATCGACGCCGGAATCTGCGGCATCTCGGTGTCAAAATCCGCCCGCACCTTGAAAATCTTCTTGAAGTCATCGTCCTGCTCGTAGAGGAGAAAGTAGATATAAGCATCGCCGAGCATCACGACCTTCACGTCGATCTCGATCGGCTCGGGTTTAAATGCCGAGCTCGCCCCGAACAATCCGGTTTCAACCGGCTGGATCTCGAGCAGGCCGTTGCGCAGCGTCCGCTTGAGATTTTGCCAGACCCCCTGTTCCATCAGGGCATCAAGCGCATTGATCACGAGATACCCTCCATCCGCCTTGAGCAGCGATCCGGGCTTGATCAGCGTGAAGTCCGTCCTCCACACGCCGTTCCTGTCCACCTCGCGTTCGATGGTTCCGAAAATGTTCCGGAACCGCGGGTTTGTCTCGATGATGATGGGAACCCCCTTGGTTTCGGAGTTGTCGACAACGACGTTCACCTGATACTCGAGATAGGTGTCGATCTCCTGGGCTCCGCCGGGAAATCCCATCATCGGCGTCTGCGGCTCCTCCGGGGGCCTGAAGCGATTCAGATCCTGCATGATGTGGCGCTGCACCCCGTCGAGGTAGTGCTGGACCTTTTCGTCCGGATACCGTTCGCGGATCTCTTCGATGGCTTCCTTGACGAGAGGCAGGATAAATCGCTCCGCTGTCTCGTTTAACGATTCTTTCAACTTGCGTTCGATATTCCGAAGTTCGCGAAGGACGAGCTCCATCTGGCTCTCGAGGGCGGCGCGATCCTTCGTCATCTGCTCGACCTGTTCCTTCGTCACCTGCCCCTGGCCGACGAGCGCCTCGAGCTGTTCGAAGCTGACCGGCTGGCCGTTCACAACCGGAGTGACATCGGGCCTCAGGGCGGTCCCGACCTGGGTTTGAATGACTTCAAACCCCTTCTCCTTCACCTTTTTTTCGAAATCGCTCAAGACGCTGTGCTGGCGCTCCTGGAAGTGCTCCATCATCCGCTTCCGCTCTTCTTTGTAGCGCTTCCGTTCGAAGGCGGCGGGAATATTCTTCGCGAGGTCCTGGACGAGATCGGTCATGCTCTCGCGAAACTTGATCCCCTCCCCCACCGGCAGCGTGATCAGGATCGGTTGGTCGTTATTCTTGAAATTGTGGACATAACACCGGTCTTTCAGCGCCACCGGTTTTCCTTCAAATTCCGAGAGCAGGCGCTTGATGGTCGTCATTCGCCCGGTCCCGGAAAATCCCGTCACGAAGACGTTGTAGCCGGGATATTTCATCTCGAGTCCGAGCCGCAGCGCGCGAAGGGCCCGCTCCTGGCCGATGATTTCTTTCGAGGCTTTGGCATCATCCGTGGTCTTCACGCGGATGCGGTCAGGGTCGCAGTGCCATCGGAGCTGGTTCGCGGGGATTTCCTTGAACTTCTTGGCCATGTGGTTTGATCAGAGTGGGTCGATGAACTTGCGGTCTATCAATATTCTTTCCTGTTCGTGTACATGTTCAGGAGCAAACCGGCCATGATCATATTTGTCAGGAGATTTGACCCCCCGTAGCTGAGGAAGGGCAGGGGGACGCCGATCACCGGCATGACTCCGGTGGCCATTCCGATGTTGATCAGCGTATGGATCATGAATGCCCCGACGACGCCGATCGAGACGACGCTTGCATATCGGCTCTTGACCACCGAAGCGGTGTGAACGCCCCTGAGGAGCAGGAGGGTGAGCAGGGTGAGAATGAGAAATGCGCCGAGAAATCCAAATTCCTCCGCGGGTACGCAGTAGATGAAATCGGTCCATTGCGCAGGGAGGAAATTCAATTGCGTTTGAGACCCCTGCAGGTACCCCTTCCCGAGCAGTCCCCCCGATCCGATGGCGATCTTCGACTGGATGACATTATAGCCGGCGCCCAGCGGATCCGCCTCGGGATTCAGAAAGGTAAGAATGCGCTTCTGCTGGTAATGGGCGAGTTTTCCGAAGATAAACTGCACCGAGACTCCGACCAGCACGGTTCCGGAAAAAACTGTCGCCGAGGCTAGCCGGTTCTCGTGGATGAAGAACAGAACGACTATTGTCAACACCAGAACCGCGACAAACGCAGTTGTCCCGAACAGGCTGGCGATGGCCGCTGCGACCGGGGCGAGGAGGGCCATGACGAGGAAATTCGATGCGCCCGCCCAGTAGACGATGGCCAGCAGAATGCCGAGATAGATGATCGCGGTGCCCATATCGGGCTGCAGCAGGATCAATCCAACCGGAATAAGGACGATTGCGAATGTGACCACAATATCCTGAAAGCGCCGGAGGCTCACATGCCGCTGAGAAAGGTAGGAGGCGAGGGCGAGTATTGTTGTTACCTTCACGATCTCAGAAGGCTGCAGGCCGAGTCCCCCGATCCCAAACCAGCTCTTTGATCCCGCCACCGCTTTCCCGATCGCGAGGACCGTCATCAGAACAACGATGGACGCGCCGTACAGAGGGTATGACAACAACTGCACGATCCGGAACGGTGTCAGCATGATCGAGAGCATGAGAAGGAAACTGATCCCGGCCCAGATGATTTGTCTGTGGAAAAAAACGGCGGCTTCGGCGTCGTACGTTGCGCTGTACACCGAGGCGATTCCGATCAGGAGGAGCGCGGAAACGATCCCGAGCGTCGGAAAGTCAATATGTTCTTTGAACCAGCTATCCATATCAGTGTGAATCAGTCTGGGGCTGGTTCGGCTTTGCGGCGATAAGCGACGGAGCGCTTCGCTGCTTCCGGATCAGCTTTCCGTAGAGATACTGTTCGATGCACATGCCCGCGATGGGGGCGGAGATTGATCCTCCAAAGCCCGCATTTTCAACGAGGACGCAGATCGCAATTTTCGGATGATCGAGCGGGGCATAGCCGATGAACCAGGCGTGATCCTCGCCGTGCGGATTCTGTGCCGTTCCGGTCTTTCCCGCGACCTTAATCCCGGCCACGCGCGCCGCCAATCCGGTGCCGCCTTCACCGTTGACGCACCCATACATCCCGTCATGAATGATCTTCCACGTCTGATCCGAGAGATCGACTTTTCGCGTCTCAACCGGTACGGCCCGGACTTCGCCGGTCTCTCTGTCCCGGATCCTCTCGACGACGTGTGGAGTGTGGTAAAACCCTTCGTTGCCGAGTGTTGCGGCGTAGCAAGCCATCTGGAGCGGGGAGACGCCGACCTCGCCCTGCCCGATCGCGAGGCTGACAAGATATCCTTTTGTCCACTTGCGCTCTCCATAGATCCGGTTGAAATACTCTTCACTGGGGAGCAATCCCGATGTCTCTTCCAGGATGTCGATGCCCGTTGCGGATCCGAAACCGAATTCTTCCCCGTAACGCGTCCAGGATTCAAATCCGGTTTTCAGCATGAGCTGATAAAAATAGACATTGCAGGACCGCGATATCGCCTCGGTCATATTCGTCGATCCGTGCGTGACGTGG
>VBOC01000132.1 GCA_005877655.1 Ignavibacteria bacterium | reverse complement strand
CGCGAATGGGAAGTGCGGATAAAATTCCAGGATCAATTTTCGTCGATCTTTTATCCCTTTAATCCTATGGACGTCGTCGGATGGAAGGGAGATCTGACGGTGTGGAAGATCAATATGCGGGACATTCGACCGATTGTCAGCCCGCGCGCGCATCTTGCCCCGAGCGTACACACCTCGTTCGTCACTCCGGGGGCGACCGTCTGCAGCTTCGTCCCGCGCCCCATCGAAGAGGAGCCGGATGCGTTGAAAGTCCCCTTCTTTCACCGCAACACCGATTCCGACGAGTTTATTTTTTATCACGCGGGTGATTTCATCAGCAGGCAGGACATCAAGCCCGGAATGGTTACGCTTCACCCGCGCGGGATCCACCATGGACCGCATCCGAAGGCCCTGGCCAATCAGGGGAAGAAAAAGTATACAGAAGAGTTCGCGGTCATGGTCGATACGGTCAATCCGATCTTCCTGACACCGGAGGGAGAGGCGGCCGAATGGAAGGATTACTGGAAAAGCTGGATGGAGAAGTGATTGATCCTTAACCCTTCCGAGCACGATGTTCGCAACGTCTATAAGCTGATGGTCGGCGTGATCGTGCCGCGTCCCATCGCCTTCGTTTCGACGATCAGCCTCAAAGGAATCCGCAACCTGGCGCCGTTCAGTTTTTTCACGGGGATCAGCGCCAACCCCCCCACCGTTTGTTTCTCGCCGATGATCCGTTCGAGCGACGGTAATAGAAAAGACACGCTGAATAATATAGAGGCGACCGGGGAATTTGTCATCAATGTCGTTTCCGAGCAGATTGCCGTGCCGATGAATATCTGTTCGATCGAATTCCCTCCCGATGTGGACGAGTTCCGGGAATCCGGCCTCACCCCGGTTGAAAGCGACCTCGTGAAACCGCCCCGCGTGAAGGAGTCGCTCGTCAATATGGAATGCAAGCTTGTACAGGTGGTGCACGTGAGCCCGAAACCTTTGGGGGGAAGTCTCGTGATCGGGGAAATCCTCCGATTCCATATCCGCGACGATCTGTTCAACGACTACAGGATCGATCCCGATAAGCTCCATCCGATCGGGCGCATGGCCGGTTCCACCTATATTCGAACGACCGATCGATTCGATCTGATCCGGCCGAAGGCCGGAGAGCTGAAGAGTCCGTGAGCCCCGATGGCTAGTCATGCATCGGCTCCGGTTATCACCCGCGAGGGGCCGACGTTCATGCAGCATCGGTCGAGGGTCTTCATTCCACCGATCCTGATCCTCCTTTTGATCCCCCTCGGCCCCGCCCCCGGGCAACCGGCCGGGCGGCCTCCGAGCCCCAGCCGGATCATGCTCTACGGGCTCAAGGCAGTCAGCTCGAGCATCATCTGTGCCGTCGGCAAGCCCGGCCTGATTCTCCGGTCGACCAATGGTGGGCGAAGTTGGGGGTCGATAACGCATCCCGGGGAGAGGACTGATGATCTATACGGCGTAGATTTTATAGACCGCAACCGCGGCTGGGCCGTAGGATGGCGGGGAGCAATCCTCGGCACGACCGACGGCGGTGCCTCCTGGACAAGAATGCGAAGCGGAACCTCCGACAACCTCGTCTCGGTCCATTTTGCGAATCCCTCGACCGGCTGGAGCGCCGGTTTTGGCGGGACAATCCTCCACACGATGGACGGGGGAAAGACGTGGACCCCTCAGCGGAGCGGCGTCAGGGACAATCTCTGGTCGATTTCATTTGTCGGCACAGAATCCGGGTGGATCTCGGGCGGGAGCGGCACAATTCTGCACACTTCTAATGGCGGGAAGACGTGGCAGGCGGAATCAAGCAAGGTCAAGAGTTTCCTCTATTGCGTCCGATTCGTCGATGGCAAAACGGGGTGGGCTGTCGGGGGTTACGGCGCTATATTAAAAACAACAGACGGGGGGAGGTCATGGGCCGCGCAAAATCTGAAAAAGGATCTATCTGTTTTTGAATCGAAGGCATTCCACTATTCGGTTCACGCCTTGAGCGACACATCGGTAATCCTCGTCGGAAGCGAGGGCACCATCCTTTCAACGCGCGACGGGGGAGAAACGTGGACACAGAAGGCGAGCGGCACCGGGGCGACGCTGTTCTCAGTTCATTTGGGGAGCGGCGCCTTGGGGTGGGCGGCGGGTGGGCCCGGAACCATCATCAAGACGACGGACTGCCTGCCGATCCTGCTTCTTTTTATTTCCGCGTCTCCCGCGCTTTCGCAGGCGCAGTTCTGCGGAATCCAATGGGGAGACCCCTACAGAGTCAGCCTGGACAGCGCGCTCTCCATACGACCCTTGCTCTCGGTCGACGGCGATACCGTCAACATCCTCTGGTTCGGGCTCGACACCCTCGGCACGCTCACAAATTCAGGCATCCAGTTCAGCCACAGTTTCGATGGAGGCGACTCCTTCTCGCCCGAGACCACGCTCGTTCCACATGCGAACGCTCTTCTTCCTGGGTTCATGAGCTCTGTCGGTCCGTTCGTTTATGTCGTGTTCGCGGCGTCGATCGATACATTTTACGGCACGGCACTCGTACGCAGCACCGACGCGGGTCTGTCGTGGGCACCTCCCGTCTTTCTCCGATCGAACGCGCTGCCATATGCGGTTATCACTGCAGAAGCCCTGGTGTATGTCCACTTCCGGGAATCCGGAAACGGCGTCTCCGGCTTGATGGTGAGCTCCGATCACGGCGTATCGTGGTCGGTGAGATCCACGAACACGCCGCGGCTCGATGTCATGGCGATGACGCGGACCCGCATCCATGGCCTCAACGTCCAGGCCTCCGGGAAACACATGGTTCGGCCCTGATATCATCTCGGAGGAGGATACGACTTTTTCAACGCTTCCGGCATTCGCCACGAACGAGCGCGGTGACCTGGTCGCCATCTGGAATGACGGGGGTTCGATCGTGGGGCGCATCAGCAGGAGCGAGGGTTCTTCCTGGTCTCCGCAAACTGTCATCTCGCGAGGGAAGAATGCCGTCTTCTCCGCTGTTGCGGCGGCCAATGAATTTGTCGCCGCGATCTGGGACAACGATTTCGGGGGATACGGCGGCATCAGTTTAAAAGAAAGCAGCAACGAAGGTTTAGAGTATTGTCCGGAAAATTCGCCGACCCAGGGAACGGCGGTCGGAGAACCGTCCGCGGGCATCTTCAATAATTTGCTTCACGCCGTCTGGTCGGAAGAGGTCGGAGGGGACTGGGAAATTCTTTACCGGCGGGGAATCCTGACCGAGAATCCTGACTTTGCCCCGGGGCCGCCGAAACTCTTCGCTCTCAAACAGAACTTCCCCAATCCGTTCAACGACGCCACGCACATTGCGTACGACATCGCGCAGGAATCGCATGTCACGCTCGTACTCTACAATGTGCTGGGACAGGAGGTCATCCGGCTGGTGGACGGGGTGCAGTCGCCGGGGCGGTATTCGCTCGTCTTCGAGGCGGGTGACTATCCGACGGGCGTTTACTTCTCTCGATTGAAGACGGGATTCTTCACCGAAACGCGAAAGATTATCATCGCGCGCTAGAGACTTTCTCTCACTTCATCTTTTCGATCGAACTGATCTCCCTCAGCAGGTCATTCTTCGTGAATCGCGACTTGCTCATGATCGTCGAGATGAAACCCTGCATTTGTGACTTCGTGTCATCGTCCACCTCCATCGAGGTGAGAATGATAATCGGCGTGTTCCGGGTCGCGGCCTGTTGCTTCAGCTGGTAGGCGACGTTGAACCCCGAGATATCGGGCATGATCAGATCCAGGATGATGAGGTCGGGCGATTCTTGAGCCGCGATTCTCACCCCCTCCTTCCCGTTCATCGATTTGATCACGTTATAACCCTCCGCTTCCAGGATCACGTGAATGAGGTCCGCCGCGTTGCGGTCGTCGTCAATGATCAGAACCTTCGGGTGCTGTTTCTGCTTCATCGCCCGGAGGGGGATCTTCTGCATCACCTTCAACAATTCCTCCCGGTTGACCGGTTTCACGAAATAATCCACCGCCCCCATGCTGAATCCGAGTTTCTTCTCGTCCGTGATCGAGATGATCACGATCGGTATGTTCTTGCAGATCGGGTGGCGCTTGAGCTCCTTCAGCACCTGCCAGCCGTCCTTAATCGGCATGATCATGTCGAGTGTGATCACATTGGGCTTTAACCGCTTCGCCTTCTCGAGTCCTTCCGCGCCGTCGCGGGCGAATTCCGTGCGGTAGCCGGCTTCCTGAAGATACATCTGGATGAGCTGGCCCGCCTGGGGATTATCCTCGATGATCAAGACGAGCGGTCGTTCGCCTTCGGGCAGTTCCGAGATCGCTTCGGCCGGGGTGTGCACAAGTTGATCGGCCGATTCGACGACTTCGCCCGCCAGCACCATCGGGATGCGAAAACGGAAGGTGCTACCCTTCCCCCATTCGCTATCCACCCAGATCTGCCCTCCGTGGAGCTCCACGAGCCGTCTTGATATAACAAGACCCAATCCCGTTCCTTCGGACGACACCCGGGCGTTCTTTCCCTGCTGGAAAGCCGTGAAGAGTCTCGCCATATCCTCCGGTTTGATCCCGAGTCCCTGGTCCTTGACTTCGATCTCGATTTCGTTGATGAAACGGCGGATGCAGACCGTCACGCTTCCCTCTTTGTTGCTGTATTTAATGGCATTTGAGACCAGATTCACGAGAATCTGTTTGAAGCGTGTTTGATCCACGACGAGCTGCTCCACGTCGGGGGAGATATCGAAGACCAGCTTGGCCTGCTTTTGCTGGAGCGCCGCCTGCATGACGCGCTGGACGCTCTCGACGAAATACGAGACGGGATAGGCGTCGAGATGTAATTCCATCTTCCCCGCTTCGATCTTCGAGAGGTCCAGAATATCGTTGATGAGACCCTGGAGATGTTTGCCGCTCTCGTTGATATTCTTCATGAAATCGTTCACTTTTTCGGGAGGAACCGTGCGCAAGTCGGAGGTGAGGATATCGGAGAAACCGACGATGGCGTTCAGCGGCGCACGCAGCTCGTGGCTGAAGGTGGCGAGAAACCGCTTCAATGTCTCATTGGCGTCGTCGGTCCGCTTCTTCTCGTTCTCCAGCTCGATATTCTTGATGGTGATTTCATCCATCAGTCTTTTTCTGCTCATTCCGATCGAAAGCTCGTTCGCAATTATCGAGAGCAGTTTCAATTCCTCCTGGACGTACTGATCGACCTTGGGAGAGAGGACTTCCAGCACCCCCTGCAGCTCGTTCTGCACCATCAGGGGGAGCGAAATCAGGGATTTCAGCTTCAGTGCGGAAGTCTCGCTGAGAAAGTAGGCGGCAATCGAGCTTCGGGAGAGCTCATCGGTTACGACGACCTTTCTTCCGATCGCGGTCTGGACCGCAATCGTGTTCGTCTTCTCGTGAACAATCTGGTGTTCGACCTCGGGATCTACGCGCACATCGATGAGAGACGGCGCCATCAGGTGCAGAAGCGACGAGCGCTGGTCATACCGATAGATGCAGACAAACTTCGCCGGGATCTCCATGAATGCGGCGATCCGTTCGCCCGCACTCAAGCACAGCCCGTCGAGATGCGGAGCCACATTGATGACGTGCGATACCTCCATCAGCATTTCTTTCTGTTGCTGCTGGCGCTTGTTCTGGGTGATGTCCTGGAAGAAGACCGAAATGCCGCTCTCCGTCGGATAAATTCGGATGTCGAACCATGCCTCAAACCGTTCATCCCGGTAGGATGTCTCAAAACTCTGAAAAGCCCTCTTCTCCATCGCGAGGCGGTACTTCTCGCCGAGCTCGGCATCTTTCGCGTTTGGGAAGACCTCGAATACATTCTTTCCCAGAACCTGATCCCGTTTTAGTCCTGTCCCCTCTTCCGCGGCCCTGTTCCAGTAGGTGAATCGGTAGTCCGTGTCAAGTGCGAAAAAACCCCCGGAAATACCTTCGAGTATCTCTTCGAAATTCTGGGACGGTTTCATGTCGTTCCTGCAAACTGGTTCAAGATGGCTTCCGGGACATCCTACAGGCAAGCGGCTGAAGCATACGTAATTCTACAATAAGATGCAAGATATTTTTTAAGGAAGGCTTGAGGTAACTTCATAAAGCCTGTGTCATGTATATCGAAATTCGTTTTCCACAAACTATCAAGCACGAAAAGCTCGAAATCGTGTAGAATTATGCATATTCTCACAAGATATCCACAGCTAGTACGGGGATCATAAATGATGGAAAATACTAGGCGCCTCCAGGTGCGGAATTCCGGTCGAATGGAAGCCTTATCCGCGCCGGACGAGGCAGTCGTCTCCCGTGCGATAGGTGCATGTACGGCAGATTTCGATCTTCCGCTCGAATTGCCCCGATTTTACACGGCCGATCACTTCGCGGAAGATTTGCTCGTACCGGCGGGTTTCAGCGGGATCAAAAATCAAATGGACCGGCGATGACGGGTGCTGCAGGAACAGGAGTGAAGCGCGCACCGATTCCTGCCTGTAAGCCCTCCGGATAAGCCAGGCGTAGACAGCCAGCTGCGGCTTGTAGAGTTCCGAGCGGGTCTCCAGCTCGTCCTTCGTGATCCCGTCCGTTTTATAATCAAGTATCTGCCAGATGCCGCCCTTATCGCGGTACAACCGGTCGATGGTTCCGGTTACATAGTCTTCCCCAAGGACGGAGTTAACGGTGAATTCCGTCTTTGTTTCCTCTGCTGAAAGCACTTCTCCGCCGAAGTCGGAATGGAGAAAACTTGTTACGTTTCGCACGACCGCCGCGTTCATGCGTTCGCGCTGTTCCGGACCCAGCATTGGAGTATTGAAAACCAGGCGGCGCGCCCTCTCTTCGACTTCGCCGGCGGCAACCTCCTTTGATAGAATATCCCGCAGGATAACATGCGTCAGGGAGCCTTCAAGCTCCCCGTCCGACTCGTCATCCGATTCCTCATCATCTCCCGCTGGAACGGGCAGCGCACGGGTCTCCGGCAGGCCGAGCCGGTACCTAAGATAGTACTTTGTCGGGCACTCAAGATAGGTCTTGATTTGCGAAGCAGAAAAAACCTCGCCAGCCACTCTTCCTTCAACCGGTTCGATCCAGAGCTGCGGAAGGCGAAAATCGGGTTCTACGCGATCGGCTGCGAACGGTCTGATACCCTGCAGACGGCCTTCCAAGGCAATCGAGAGTGCCAGCGCGTGCGGCATTTCCCGCACCTTGCCGGAGCCGTTCGACCATTCCATCACCTTCAAGGGGGCCTCTGGTAGAAGGATCTCGCCCTGGCGGATCGACCGACGATCCAATCCGAGCCCGTTCAGGATCCACCCGAGATACGACGGTTGCGAAACCTTGGGATCGAGCCGGCCCGAAAGAACCAGGACGTCCCGGGACCGGGTGCACGCCACATAGAGAATCCTCTTTTCCTCGGCTTCACTCTTCCGGATGCTCTCACGCCTCAGCAATTCAAAGAACGGAGTGCTCCGCTCCTGGGCCGGATCGGAAGGATCGGGCGATTTGAAGGCGATCCCCATCCGTGAATCGAGAAACGGAGAGGTATCATATTGAAACTTCTGATCCAGAAACGGCAGAAACACGGCAGGGAACTCCAATCCCTTGGCCCCATGGATCGTCAGGATCTGGACGCAGTTCTGCGCGATTTCCGGGGGTGCCTGCCCTTCATGCCGTTCGTGATCGGCGAGGGTCTTGAGGCGCTCCGCGAAATCGAAGAGTGAATTGAATCCTCTTGTCTCAAAGTCCCGGGCTATCCGGAGTAGCTTGTCGATGTTGGCGACATTCTGCCCCCCAAAGGGTAATCCGGAGACAGTTCCATGCCAGCCGGTTTGCAGGAGAATTCGTTCAACGAGGGAGGGTATGGAGAGCCGGTTGGCGAGCCCGAACTCTTCGCGGAGAATCGAAGCCGCGCGGAGCAGAATCGCATCCCGATGGTCAGCCGCATACAGGTTCATTTTGCCCCAAAATGTCTCTTCCCGCGTCTCGCGCGACACCTCGAAGAGCAGGGAGTCGGGAATAGCAAAGAACGGGGAACGGAGCAAAGCCACGAGGGCGACGTCATCCTCACGGTTCAGGAGGAACCTGAACAATGAGAGAAAGTCGAGGATCTCCTGAGTTTGATAGAATCCGATTCCGGCTGAAAGAAAGTATGGTATGCCATGCTCAGCGAGGGCCGTCTCCAGCGCCCGGAGGTGCGTGCGGCCCCGGAGAAGGATGGCGACATCGTTAAGCTTGACCGGCCGGGGAGTCTCGCTCGCTCGCTCATAGACGATTTCCGTTTGCTCGACCATCCGGGATATTCGTTGCGCAATCATCCGGCATTCGATCGCAATCCCGTCGGCTGCCTGGTCGCCCGCGCCCTCTTCGACCAGGAGCATTTGCACCTTCCCCTCGGCGCTGTTCGACCGTCCCTTGATGAGCTCCTCATGCCTGATTTCAGGGCTTGAGCCTGCTCCGCCCATTATTCCCGAGAAGACGCGGTTGACAAAATCCGCCGGGCCCGTAAGAAGGCGAAAGCTTTCCGCAAGCGAAACATCGTTTTCAAGGCCGGCTCCGGAGGAGGAGGCGATGGCTTTCTTGGTCTCCTCAAAAACCCGCACTTCCGCATTCCTAAATTGGAAAATTGATTGCTTCGGATCTCCGACGATGAACAGGTTGCCAGACTTGAAATCGGAGATTAAGAGCCTCAGGATTTCGTATTGGAGTTGGTCGGTGTCCTGATATTCGTCAATCATTATAAAACGAAATCTTTCGGCCAGCTCTTTTCTTATATGCTCCCGGCGGAGAAGCTCGCGCGTTTTAATCTGCAGATCGTCGAAGTCCAATTGTCCGAATTCTGATTTCCGGGAATCATACGAATTCAGCGTTTTCCGATAGACGTTTAAGAGAATCCTGACCATCCGGAGCATGAGTTGCTCCACCCCCCCGGCGTCGGCAGAGATCCGTACTCCATCCATACCCTTCCAATGGGCATGGAGAATCGCGGCGTCCTCCCCCTCGTCCCAGGACGCGGGCTGAGGGCCGGTCCACTCTCTGCGCAGCGACCCCGACGTTGTAAAAACAATCGGGCATAGCTTTTGGTACCACCGTACCCTCTCTTCATCCGAAGCCAGGCTCTCCCATCTCGAAAGCTGGGTCGATACTTCACCTGCCTTTTTCCCCGAGGCCTGCCTCACGAGCCGCCCCAACGCTTCCCTCCATCCGGGCTGTCCGGCCGATTGCGCCAGTTCTTGTTGAACCATCCACTGCCGCCTGCCAACAAGCTCGGCGTCGGAGAGGTGATCGGCCATGCAGCCGTCGGGCTGCGTCATCCGGCCGATAAGCTCCCGCTTGTTCAGCCAGTGCTGGAGGTAGCGGAACACTTTTTTTCGACCAAGGAGCCGCAACGCGGTCAGCAATCCCTCCCGGTCGCCGGCATCTGCATGCTCCGATAACTGGGCCTGGACGGTGTCCCGGAGTGACTCCTCGAGGAGGATTTCACGGTCCACTCCCTCGATGACCGTGAAGGAGGCATCAACGTCCGCTTCGACCGGATATTCCCGCAGCAGGCGGGCGCAGAAGGAATGGATTGTCCCGATATTTGCCGAAGAAAGCTCGTCCCTCGCGCGCTCAAGGAGACGGGTCTCCTCCGGACTGCCGTGCTCTAACCTCAGTTCGATGAGATCGGCGATCCGCTTCCGCAATTCTCCCGCCGCGTTTTCCGTGAACGTGATCGCCACAAGCCTGCTGACCGGCTCGCGGGTTCGGAGCAGAATCTCAACGAATCGCTGCACGAGGACGGTCGTCTTCCCCGCGCCCGCGTTTGCAGTGACCGACAGATGGCGTTCGTGCTGGAGGGCCCTTTTTTGATGCTCAGTCAACATTCCGCTCATCCCTTCATGACGGCAAGGGGGACGAGCTTAGCAACCTTTCGTGCGATTCCGGCCCCCTGGACGACGTCGACGACGCGGCTCACATCTTTGTAGGCATCCGGTTTTTCCTCGACGAGACCGGATCGGGTCTCCCCTCTAACAAGAATTCCTTTCTCCTTCATTTCCTTCAGGAGTTCATCCGCCGTCGTTTCCCGCCGCGCCTGCGTGCGGCTCATCGCTCGGCCCGCGCCATGGCACGACGACCCGAATGTTTCCTTCATCGCCTGCTCCGTTCCGACCAGGACGTAGGAGGAGGTCCCCATACTCCCGGGGATCAGGACGGGCTGCCCGGCGCCGCGCAGTTCCTCGGGAAGAACGGGATGTCCCGCGGGGAAGGAGCGCGTGGCCCCCTTCCGGTGAACCAACACGCGTTTCCGGGCGCCGTCGACCTCATGCATTTCAATTTTGGCGATATTATGGCACACATCGTACACGATTCTCAGATCGCCGCTGCCCAGGACGCGGCGGAATGCCTCTCGGGCCCGATGCGTCATCATCTGGCGGTTGGCGAACGCAAAGTTTGCCGCCGCAGCCATGGCGCCGAGATATGACCTCCCCTCCCGGGAGGATATCGGTACGCAGGCAAGCTGGCGGTCGATGACCGACAGGCCGTACTTTTTCATCCCTCCCTGCATGAGATCCAGGTAGTCGGTGCAGACCTGATGTCCCAGGCCCCGTGATCCGCTGTGCATGAGAACGACAATCTGACCCTTCTGAATCCCGAAGATGCCGGCGATGCCGGGCTCGAACAGTTCGTCGACCGCCTGAATTTCAAGAAAGTGATTCCCCGACCCCAGGGTGCTGAGCTGATGGTGGCCCCGGTCTTTGGCGCGGTCGCTCACGAGGCCGGGTTCGGCCTCGGGAAGGGCCCCGTAATCCTCGATCCGGTTGAGATCTTCTTCCCTTCCATGGCCGTTTCTAACCGCCCAACGTGCACCATCCTTAAGCACGAGATCCAATTCGGTCCGCGTGATTTCCACTTCGCCTTTGCGCCCGGTGCCGCATGGGATGTCCCGGAACAACTGATTGAGAAGCTGAACGAGCTTTCCCCGCACATCATCGACGGCAAATGGCGCCGCCAGCAGCCGGACGCCGCAATTGATGTCGAAACCCACGCCTCCGGCGGAAACGACCCCCTCTTCGAGATCTGCCGCCGCAACGCCCCCGATGCAGAAGCCATAACCCTGATGAGCATCGGGCATGGCGAGCGAACGACCGACAAGGCCCCTTAGCGTTGCGACATTTGCAACCTGATCCTTCGTCTGATCCTTCTCAATTTGTTTGATGAGCTCATCATCCGCATAGACGAGACCCTCGACGTTCATACCGGGCTTGTATGTTTTCGGTATGACAAATCGGTAATGATCGATCTTTCTTAACATGACGCTGATTGATGGATTTCCGGATCCGGCCCGGTCCCGCGCAGTGCCGGACTGCGTACAGCCCTGTGCAGTACCGCCGGGCGGGACACGATGGAATTGTGCGGGGTCAGATATCGAGAAACACCCGCGCGACCCATCCTTCACTCTGCCGGCGCACAGCCAATTGATGGTAGGTTACGGCCTTCACATCCAGGAGCCTTCGATGGACGGAGGGTCGGAGTGCCTCTCCGAGAACCGTCGCCTTGAGGTTCGTGCCCGACAGACTCCCTATTCTAAAATCCTTGCAGACGAAACCGGTCCCGTCATAGAGATAGAGGATCTCCGTCAGCCAACGGACGAAGAGATGCTCTCTGTCAGTTGCGGCGATGACAACCTCTCTCTGTTCCATTTCACGCACGGTTTCAAGCTCAACGATGATGGAGACGAGAGCGATTGCCGCCTGGCGAAACAACTCCGGAAGGGTCCTCCCCCTGGCCTCAATTCCGAGATCCGACGGGTGTTCGAGGATCGTATAGCCCGGCAAGAGCATTGTCTAACATACAAAGCGAGCCGGCAATTTTCCAATCAGAAACACTGCCTCAGAGTCTCGGCCCGACCGAGAAATAAAATAAAAGCGAGCCAAGGCTGACGGAGGAATTCCCCCCTCCCCCGTTGAGATAAAAACTCCGGCCCGCCCCGAGGGAAGCCTCACCGAGCGGGGTATCGAGAGCGACGCCGATACCCAGGCCGTGCCGGAAGCTGTTGAACTTCAGTTCCTCCGGGATGAGGGAGATCGTTCCGAGATCGTATCGCACCTTGATGTAGGTCTCGAAGATCGCCTTGAACGGAAGCCAATAGCGGTATTCCGCGTTGACGACGAAGAGCTGCCTCCCGTAACTGTCGTCCTCCCTGAGTCCGAGAAACGAGTCGAACCCGCCGAGGGTGAATTGCTCGGCCAATGGGAGCGTCGCGTCGGCGAATCCGAAAGTAACTTTCGGGCGGAAGGTATGGCGGGGAAGAACGGTGAAGAACGATTCGTAGGTCACCCCGACTTTTCCGAATCCCACCTCGCTCCCGAGGTTTCGGAGGGCGGTTTCGTACGAGAGCTCGAGGAGCATTCCCGAGGTCGGTAAATGGAACTTGTCCTCGGTGTCGACGGTGCTCTTCAGTTTCAGGGAAACGAAGCGGTACCGCTCAGGCACATATCCCTCGCCGCTCATCTCCCGGATCTGATGGTTTTCAACCCGCAGCTCGGCGCTGACATCCCCGAAACGTTCAAACCGGCTGCCGAAGGCGAGCGCCCACCCGTACTTATTCACCTTGTAGCGCCCCAACTCGATCCGTTCCCAATCTCCACCGGTGAGTGCGGGATCGTCGCGGTAGGTGATCACATCCCGGGAGGAAAAAGAGAGCTGGGTGTTAAAGGTGAAGTAAGTATTAAAGATCCTGTTGATCGTGTAACCGAGACGAATTCCACGGTCCCGATAGCCGTACCGCATGGTGACCCCCAGGTCCTCCCATGCGCCGCGGAAATTGGCGTCGTGAATGTCAACCGTGCTGACCAGACTGTGTTCGTTATCGGCGTGGAGGCCGAGGCGCAGAAGCGACGAACTGCTTTCTTTGACCTTGAGGACGACGACCGGTTCGGTCCCGCGGTATCTCACGTCGAGCAACACGTAGTCGAAGAGGCCCGTGCTCTTGATGTTGACTATGCCGTGGGAGGCCTGGTCGATCCTGAAGATATCACCCTCATCGAGAGGAGATTCGCGCCGGATGACATAGTCCCGCGTCCGTTCGTTGCCCTCATACCGGATCTGTGCGATCGTCCCCTCATTGATTCTCAACCTGAGCCGCCCCTGTTCCCGGTCCAGATCCAGAGAATCGATCCGTGCCAGCGAGTATCCGCGGACCCGATAGAGCCTGATGATCCGTTCGAGAACAGTCTGCAGGTCCGAATCCTCGAAAGCCCTTCCTTTCACAGAGTCGAGCTCTGCGGAAATCAGTTTGCCGGGAAGGGCATGGTTCCCCGAAAAAGATATCTCCTCCAATGGCGCATACGGCCGGAGATGGAAAACCACTTCTGCGGGGCTCGCCGCCTCGGTCACCGCGGCGTACACTTCCCGGTATCTGCCGCTCGCGGCGAGGCGATTGAGATAACCGGCGATGCTTCGCGGGGAGAGTGTCCGTGCGTCGGCATCGCCCAAGATTTCGCTCTTGATCCCCTCCGGCAACGAATCACCGCTCGAGCTCACCTGGGGCGCCTTCAAGGGCTGCATCGACAACGGGGAGCTTTGCTGAATATGCTTTTTGAGAGCATCAAGGATCGGGATGACTGCCCGTTCACCGGCAAGCTCTCCCTGAGCGATCAGCGTATCGACACCCGAGAAATCGGAGACAACACGCTCCCGGGTCG
>VBOC01000131.1 GCA_005877655.1 Ignavibacteria bacterium | reverse complement strand
GCAGACGATCGCCCTTTACTCCGTGGACACTTCGCTTGCCATCAACGAGTCGTATACGTATACGCGCTCCCTCGATCTGCCACCCGCTCTCGGCGGAAGATACTACATTCTCCTTCGCACAAACTATCTCGACCTCTTCAACGAGTCGGATTATGCCAACAACCTCGGTCATTCGGCGCCCATCGCGATCGATCTCAAACGTCCGGATCTCACCGTCTCGCAAGTCACGGGGGACCCCGCATTTCACACAGGACAGGTGTTTCATTTCGGCTACAGTGTCAGTAATACCGGGGACACGAGCACCCGCTCACTCTCCTGGTCCGACGGCATCTTTCTGTCGAAGACTGCGCTCCCCGACTCCACCTCGATGCTCATCCAGAGCCACACGGACACCGCCAATCTTAAGGCGGGGTCATCGCTTGCGGTAAGCGACAGCTTCAGTCTCCCCTTCGGACTTCAGAACGGCACGTACCATCTCGTCGTGCAGTGCGATATCTCCAATGAGATCAATGAATCGAACGAGAATAACAACGTCTCCGCATCCGGTCCCATCCCGTATCTCTTCACCGGACCCGATTTCGTGATAACTCAGGTTCAGGCCCCCGCCTCCATTTCCTCGGGCGGCACGCTGGCGCTGAATTACACGATCCGGAACGCCGGTAACCAAAACTCTCCCGCCGTTGCGCGGAGAGACGGCGTCTATCTCTCGGTGGATCCGGCATTGTCCTCCGATGCGAGGTACCTGGGCTTCGTCACGGACGCAAATTCGATCGGCGCAGGCCAAAGCGTTCAGCGCTCCGCGACGTTACCGATCCCACTCGACCTCACCGGCACCTATTACGTGATTGTCGAGGCCGACCTTTACAATGAGATTTCCGAGTACGACGAGTACAACAATAGCGCGGCCTCCTCCGCGATGAAGATTACGCCCGGTCCCGGGCCGGACCTTACCGTGTCGTCGGTTACAACCCCTCCATCGGTTCTCAGCGGCCAGCCCTTTACCGTCGACTGGCAAATCACGAACAGCGGCACTGGATCGACGGGGAGCGGCACATGGTATGATCTCCTCTACCTTGCGAAAGATACGACCGGGAGGGGCGACCGGCTGCTCGGCTCGTTTGCAAACGTCTCGGCTCTGGCGGCGGGGGGGCACTACTCGAATTCCACTTCCGTCGTGATCCCCCCCGGAGACACGGGGAGTTACCGCATCGTCGTCAGGACAAATCCGTACTCGCCGGTACCTGAGTTGAAGTACGACAATAACGAGAGATATTCCGGCGCGATTCAGATTACCGGCTGCAACGGGCCCGATCTGGTCGTTACTTCGCTCACCTACCCTCCCAGCGCTCAAAGCGGCCAGCAAATTGAGGTCACCTGGCAGGTCAAGAATATCGGGAGCAGTCCGACGACTGCCCCCGCATGGTACGACAATATCCGGCTTTCCATCGATACGGTCTACTCTGTCACGTGGAATCTCGGGCAATTCCAAAATCCGACGTATCTCGCGCCGGCTGTGAGTTACTCACAGACCGCAACGGTTAAGATTCCGCGTGATTTTAACGGGAACTACTATCTCTTCGTGGACGCCAATCTCAAGGGACTCGGCAACCGCACCCAGCAGGAGTGCAACGCTTCCAACAACCGTAGTCGGGGCGCTGTCCCCCTCAGCGTAACGCTCTCTCCCTATCCCGATCTGCAGGTCTCTTCGGTTTCCCCGCCCGCGAATTTCTTTTCAGGCGATACGATCAAACTCAACTTCACGGTCCGGAACGCGGGTTTCGGAACGGTTTCCGGAACCTGGCAGGATGCCGTGTATATCTCCGCCGATACTGTGTTTGACAAGGATAAAGCGCGGTTCATCGAGGTGGTTCAGCACTCCGGCTCGCTTCTCCCGGACAGTTCTTATGCCGTTTCGGTGTTCCTGCCGACACCCTTCGATGTGTACGGGCAGAACTATATCTACGTCTACACCGACGCGACGCGCCGCGTCGACGAATACCTCTCCGAGAACAACAATGTCGGGCGCTCGAACCAGGTCTCCGTCGCGCTCTCTCCGCCGCCCGACCTGGTTGTGTCCGCCATCTCATCCCCTTCATCGGGCGGTTCAGGCAAGATGGTTCATCTGAGCTGGACGGTGCAAAACCAAGGCGCGGGTCATACCCGGAATCCCGGGTGGTACGACAGAATCTACCTTTCCCCTTCTCCCGCGTTCGACAGCGCATCGGCAAAAGTCCTCGGCTCGTTCGTTTCCTCCCGGCCTCTGCTTTCCGATTCATCCTACACACGTACGGACAGCGTCGTGCTGACGAACGGGGTATCAGGATTGAACTACATCTACGTGCAGACCGACTGGACGAATGAAGTCTTCGAGTACGCCTACGAAACCAACAACGTATCGCGGAGTGCGTCGGCAATCAATATCGCACTTTCACCCTGGCCCGATCTTCAGGTGACATCAGTGTCGGCCCCTCCCGGGGCGTCCGCCGGCACGACAATCCCCGTATCGTTCACGGTCCGCAATTCGGGCTCGGCGCCTGCCGCGGCGAGGCGCTGGCTGGATGCCGCATTCCTATCCTCCTCAACAAGCTTAAATAAGTCGAGCGCGGTGTTCGTCAAAGATTACTTCCATACCGACACGCTGCAGCCAGGAGCTTCCTATACGGTTACGGATCATATCGTCATTCCGTCCTCTGCCGTGGGAACGCTGTATCTCCTCGTTCACGCCGATTGGCTTAACGACGTCTATGAGTACACCTATGCGGGGAACAACGTCGGGGCGAGCGGCGCCATCGACATCCTTCCGGCTCTGCCGGCCGACCTCGCGGTTAGCTCCATCTCCGCCCCGGCCGCGGCCGGAACCGGACAGAGGATGCTGGTTCAGTACACCGTGGAAAACCGGGGAGGCGCGACTCTGACCCCCTATTGGAACGATCTCCTGTACCTTTCGACCGATACGAATCTGAATCCCTCGACCGACATTTTTCTCGCGCGCGTCGCGCACGAGCAGGTGCTCGGAGCGGGCGGAAGTTACGGGGAGTCGGTTGCCCTCACCGTTCCGCAGGTGGCGGTGGGAAACTATTACGTGATCGTCAAGACTGACGAAAACCATTCCGTCAATGAGATCGACACCGCAAATAATGTCGTGCATTCGGGCGCTCCGGTCTTTGTCAACTTCATCCCGCCCCCCGATCTGGTTCCGGGCTCGTTGGTGTTCCCGCCAAGCGGGACGGCGGGCCAACCGCTCAAGGTCGCCTGGACCGTCACCAATCAGGGCGCCGGGGCCACTCTCTCATCGTCTCGGCGGATCAAGCGCTCGACTCCACCGATATCCTCCTCGCGACCCTGAAGCGGCTTTCCCCGCTCGGCCCGGCCGCCTCCTACGGCGAAAGCCTGTACGTCGACATTCCCAATTATGTGGCAGGAAATCTCTATCTGATCGTCAAGACTGACACGAAGGATAGCGTTGATGAAGGCGGCATAAAGTTCAATAATACGCTGCGGGCCCCGATCACGATCAACCAGGCGTCGCCGGGAGACCTTATAATTGAAGTGGTCAATGCGCCCTCGAGCGCCGTTCCGGGAGAAGACCTGACGGTTTCCTGGACGGTCCGGAATCTCGGGCCCGACACGGTGAGCGGGGAGATGACCGACGCGGTCTATGTTTCGCCTGATACGGCATGGAGCGTCGACGATCCCCTGCTCGGTGTCCTCAAGCGAGACATCAATATCGCTCCCGGCTCGACCGGCCGGACCGAAATGAAGGTGAATCCGGCCAGGACATTCGCCCTCGACTCCATCGGCAACCTTTCGGATCCGCTGCCGGGAGTCGCCGTGGGCAACTACTATGTCATCGTACGCACCGATATCCGGAACAACATCCATGAAACTAACGATGCCAACAACACCGGCGCTTCGGCTGCCCCTGTGGCTGTCGACGTCCCGCGCCTTCAGCTCGGGGTTCCGGACACTTCCTCGCTTGTCCAATCACAGCGTAAGTACTATAAGGTCGATGTAGGCGCAGACCTTGACCTTCGTGTGCGGCTCACCGGCAACCTGAGCGCGGCTTCGAACGAAGTCTATGTTGCCTATGGAAAGATCCCATCACCTGCAAGCTACGATTTCACCGGCTCGGAGCCCTTACGGGCGGATCAAGATGTGGTCGTCCCATCAACGCAGGCCGGGAGCTATTATATCCTGGTGCTTGCAAGGCACACGGGAGGCGCTCCGTCGGAGGGGATAACGATACGCGCGGATGCACTCCCGTTCTCGATCACGAACATCAGCCCTCCCGAGGGAGGAAGAGGAGGGCGCACGACTTGCCTCATCGAAGGCGCCGGATTCCGCGACACGACTCAGTTCTACCTGCGCGACACTACCGGCGCGAGAATCGCCGGCACGGTGCTCCACCGGGTGAGTTCCACGCAGGCCTATGTGCGTTTCGATCTGAGCAATGCGGCATACGGTGCTTACGATATTGCCGCCTCGAACGGATCTGCGGCGGGATCGCTAGGCCGCGCCTTCACAGTGAGCGTACCAATTATAAGCCGTCTGGAACATGAGGTCCTCACCCCTTACGCGAAGCGCGGGGTCCTCATCGGAAGGCCGGCGAGTTATGACATCGATGTGCACAACGGGAATAATAACGACATCGACGTAGTCATACTCACCGTCCTGGTTCCGGCCTCGCAACCCTTCAGCATACAGACGTCCGACTTCATCGGCAGGCCTGCGCCGGGTTTGCCCGATTCCATCACCCTGCCGAATGCCGGGTTGCGCCTCAACCAGGATTGGGCGGCCATGACCATCCTCGCCAAGGGGGTCCGTTCAGGCCAGTTCCTCAAAGCCCGGCTGAACATGAGCAAGCTGGCACCGGCCTGCGCCGGGGCATGCCTCGGGGAGTACTTCCCAGTGATCGTCGACGTCAGGGGTCTTTCCTACAGCGAATTCCTTGCCTTTGAGGTCGACTTCCTCGGCCAGATACGCGCGGAGATCCTGAAGCTCGATCCGGCGACAATCCCGCCCCGGGTTGCCGCGCTCATGCAAAACCCGAACTGGCAAACCGACGCCGAGCAGGCTTACCTGCAAGTAGGACTGCTGGACGACCGTCCGATTCTGGCCCGCACGCTGCCGCTCGTTTACGATCCGAACGACACGACCCACCTGCATCATAACACAAGCGTCATGCAGCTTTTGGCGGGGGGCTCCGGGGGTTTCTGCAAGAACGCCGTGAATCTTGTCAGCGTGCTCTTCAGCTTCTATACAGTGATGAGCAATATCGTGCTTCTCTCCTCGGGGGCCGACGCGGCCTTCCTCTTCGGGGCCCTCACCGTCGGAGGCCCGGTCGGGTGGATCATCGTAGGCGCCCTGGCGGTGGTATTGGCGTACAATCTGTACAAGATGGTACAGGGAGATTACCTCCTCACCTCAAACCTGATCTGCAGGAAATTGCTCAATTCCTTCGATCCCAACGATATTGCCGGTCCCCCCGGCTATGGGAGCCGCCGGTGGATAGGCGTAGCGCAATCCCAGGGATATACGATCCGTTTTGAAAACGACCCGAAGCTTGCGAGCGCCCCCGCGCAGACAGTCGCGATCACCCATCCGTTGGATTCGACCGCAGACTCGAGGAGCTTTCGGCTCGGCTCTTTCGGATTTGCAAACTTTACGTTCAACGTGCCGCAGAATCGCTCTTACTATACTCATCGGCTCGACTTGCGCGATTCGCTCGGCATCTACGTCGATGTCACCGCGGGACTCGACATTACGAAGAACCAGGCCTTCTGGATTTTCAGTGCCGTCGATCCTTCCACGGGCCAGCGCCCGGTCAATCCCTTGCTCGGGCTCCTGCCGGTTAACGATTCGACGAACAGGGGGCAAGGGTTCGTGAGCTTCCAGGTGAAAGCCCGCAACAGCTCGCACACGGGCGATTCTCTGAGGGCGGGGGCCACGATCGTATTCGACGTGAACGCGCCTATAAATACCCCCACGATTTCCAACACAATCGATGCGGGGCTCCCCCGGAGCAGAGTCGCTCTCCTTCCGGCGTCCACGAACTCGACCTCATTCAACGTACACTGGTCGGGAGGCGACGATTCCCTGGGATCAGGTCTGGCCAACTATTCGGTTTATGTTTCCAGAAACGACAGCTCCTTTGCGCCGCTTATACTAAACACGACGGACACGCTGACGACATTCAACGGCGCCCTCGGCAGCCGGTATTCGTTCTATAGTCTTGCCACTGATAACGCCGGAAACACCGAAGGCCCCAAGGGATCACCCGATGCCCAGACAACCGTGACGGGTGTGAAAGATCAAAAACCGCCCCTCCCGCGAAGCTTCTTCCTCTACCAGAACTATCCGAATCCGTTCAATCCGGCAACCACCATCCGCTACGACCTGCCCCGGCAGTCGAGGGTATCCCTTCGGGTCTACACGATCCTCGGCCAGGAGATCGTGAACCTTGTGGACGATGTTCAGGAAGCCGGCGAGCACAGCGTGCGATTCAACGCCTCGAACTACGCTTCAGGCGTGTATTTCTACCGCCTGCAGGCGGCCGACCCCGCCAAGCCGGATCGGTTGTTCGCGCAGATCCGAAAAATGCTCCTGATCAAATGAGGTCAGGTGATGGCGTGGGGCCGAATCGATACTGTTCATGCGCCTGCCGCCTCGGACAGGTTTCGGTTGGAGAGACGATTCGTTGCAATTCGGGCAAAATCGTCATACATTATGGCGATAAACAGCACCGTTGGACAATTCCCGTAGGGCAATGCCTGAACAATTGACGTCGGAGCAAGTGACGCCCGAATTCGAGCTGACCGACAGCATGAAAATGGTGCAGGAGACGGCGAGGAATTTCGCGGAGAAGGAAATCAGGCCCGTGGTCATGAAATTCGACGAGTCGCAGGAATTTCCCCGAGAGATCATCCGCAAACTGGGAGAGCTCGGATTTCTGGGCGTGATTTTTCCGGAGGAATACGGCGGCGCCGGGCTGAGTTACCTCGAATATGTAACCATTCTTGAAGAAATCTCGAGAGTAGACCCTTCCATCGGATTAAGCATCGCGGCGCACAACAGCCTGTGCTCCAACCACATTTATACGTTCGGCAATGAATCGCAAAAAAGAAAGTATTTGCCGGGGCTCGCCTCCGGGAAAAAGATCGGGGCATGGGCGCTGACGGAGCCCACCTCCGGAAGCGACGCAGGGGGGATGTTGACCACCGCCGCCAGGCAAGGCGCCGAATACGTTTTAAACGGCAGCAAGAATTTTATCACGCACGGATCCGTCGGCGACGTGGTGGTCGTGATGGCGAAAACCGACAAATCGAAGGGCAAGAAAGGCATCTCGGCATTCATCGTGGAGACAGGAATCCCCGGATTCATCGTGAGCAAAAAAGAAAATAAGCTCGGCATGCGCTGCTGCGATACCTCCGCGCTGGCGTTCGATAACTGCCGCATCCCGGCGGAAAATCTCATCGGGGAGGAGGGGGCGGGGTTTACGCAGGCGCTCGCCGTACTGGACGGAGGAAGGATCAGCATTGCCGCTCTGGCCGTCGGAATCGCTCAGGGCGCGCTGGATGCAAGCCTCAAGTATGCCCGCGAACGCAGGCAATTCGACAAGCCGATCGGGGAGTTCCAGGCGATTCAGTGGAACCTGGCCGACATGGCGACCGGCATAGAAGCGTCGCGTCTGCTCACCTACCGTGCGGCCTACAGCAAGAGCCAGGGCCGTGATGTGACACTCGAAGCGGCGATGGCGAAGTACTTTGCCGGCGAGGTTGCTGTTCAGGCAACCAACGAGGCAATCCAGATACACGGCGGGTACGGCTTCATCAAAGACTTTCCCGTCGAAAAGCTCTACCGCGACGTCAAGCTGGTGACCATCGGCGAAGGGACATCGGAAATCCAAAAGATGGTCATCGCCCGCGAGTTATTGAATCAGGGATAGCGATCCCCCCGCATCAAACCAGCATGCCAGCCACCGGCGCCGCCGTCAGGAAAGACCTCACCTTTCACAAGTACGAAGACAATCTCAAGAACATGCTCCGCGTGTTGAACGCGAAGGCCGAGGCCGTTAAACTCGGCGGGGGCAAGGCGGGCATCGAGAAACAGCACAAACGGGGCAAGCTGACCGCGCGGGAGCGCATTGCCAAGCTGATCGATCCCGGCAGCGATTTTCTTGAGATCGGCCTCTTTGCCGCCTATGGGATGTATGAGGAGTATGGCGGTGCACCCTCCGCAGGAACGGTGATGGGCCTCGGAACGATCCATGGCCGGGACGCCGTCATCGTCGCCAACGATGCAACCGTGAAGGCCGGCGCATGGTTTCCCATGGCCTGCAAGAAGAACCTGCGGGCGCAGGAAATCTCGATGGAGAACCGCCTGCCGATTATTTACCTGGTCGATTCCGCCGGCGTCTTTCTCCCGCTGCAGTCGGAGATCTTTCCCGACAAGGAACACTTCGGCCGGATTTTCCGGAACAATGCAGTCATGTCCTCGTCGGGGATCCCGCAAATTGCGGCCATCATGGGTCCCTGCGTCGCCGGCGGCGCCTATCTACCGATCATGAGCGATGAGGCGCTGATCGTAGAGAAGACGGGCAGCGTTTACCTCGCCGGGCCGTTTCTCGTCAAAGCCGCGATCGGGGAGGAAGTCGATACGGAGAAACTGGGGGGCGCCGTGATGCACAGCGAGATCAGCGGCGTGACCGACTACCGGCTGCCCAACGACGACGCGTGCCTCGAGAAAATACGCAGCATCGTCGCGAAACTGGGCCACCGGCCGAAGGCGGGCTTCGATCGGATTGCGCCAAAACCACCCCGGCTCGAGCCTGCCGGAATCTACGGCCTGATACCGGACGACCGGACAAAACCCTACAACACGCACGAGGTTCTTGCGGCAATCGTCGACGACGGCGAATTCGACGAGTATAAAGCCGGATACGGAAAGACCATCCTCACCGCCTACGCCCGCGTCGACGGATGGGCCGTGGGCATTGTCGCGAACCAGCGCCAGGTCACGAAAACGAAGCTCGGTGAGATGCACGTCGGGGGGGTCATCTACAGCGAGAGCGCGGACAAGGGCGCTCGTTTCATCATGAACTGTAATCAGAAACAAATTCCGCTCGTCTTCCTCCAGGATGTAACCGGATTCATGGTCGGTTCAAGGGCCGAGCAGGGCGGCATCATCAAGGACGGGGCCAAGATGGTCAACGCCGTAGCGAACAGCGTCGTGCCCAAGATTACGTTCATCATCGGCAACAGCTACGGGGCGGGGAACTATGCGATGTGCGGAAAGGCCTACGATCCCAGGCTGATTTTTGCATGGCCCACGGCTCAGATCGCGGTCATGGGGGGAAAGCAGGCGAGCGAGACGCTCCTGAGCATCAAGCTCCAGCAGATGTCGGAGAAAGAGGGAGAGGAAATCACCAAGGAGCAGCAGGAGAAGCTGCTCAAAGAAATCTCCGCGCGGTACGAGGCCGAGCTCGACCCGCTCTTCGCCGCGGCCCGGCTCTGGGTGGATGGGATCATCGACCCGGCCGATACCCGCGGAATTATCTCCCGGGCGATCGGGATGGCCTCAAACAACCCGGAGATCGGACGCTTCAATCCCGGCGTCATACAGGTGTAGCGCCGTGATTTTCTATGAAGTCGAAGGTGATGAAGAGAGCGCGTGCGGAGATGACTGCCGGGATCTCTGCTTCGAGTCATGAGCCAGTCATGGGCGTTTGAGGCGGGCGGGAGAAGCAGATGAGGTGGTTCACCGCCATGATGACCATCGTTACCTGGGTTCCCGGGGGCGCGGCCGCGCAGGCACGGGATGTCGATTCGACCGATCGGGCCTATTTTATGCTCCAGGATGAAGCGCCGCTGAGCTGCCTGCTGACCTATTTTCCTCCGCTGTTCATCCAACACGGAATCGAATTGAAGTCGTTTCTCAGGAGCGAGGCCTTCCGGCACATCCGCGAGCGGTTCGGTGACGTCAGGGCCCTCGACGCCGTGTATGTCCGGTCGATGCAATTGACCGACAACAACACGGCTGTCGCGCTCCTTCTGTCGACCATCGCCTCGTTCGATCATCGCGTGGTCGGCCTCAAGGTGCCTGTCTTCCAGCTTTTTTTTCCGCTTTCGAATGAATCGGAAACCGAATTCGACCGGAGGGTCGGGAATCTTCCGAGCAAGCTCTACCCCGATACCCCTCCGGAGGGGGATCACGACAAGCTCGAGCATTTCTTCGGCTCCGCGTTCCTGACGGTGGCGTTCGAAACGGAGGAAGGCGCCGATCGCTTCGGCATCTTCGTTGAGAAGGGGGAGGATGCCTTCATCGTCGGGGGAGTGAGTGATGAGAGGGACTTGCGGGCGGATCGCGAGGGCCAGCGTTTCGGGAAGGCGCTCCTGGAGGACAACCGCCGGATGCCCTCTGAATTCCTCGGGACGGAAAAAAGCCCGAAAGTTGCCCCGTCGGACGGCGAGCCTGCCTGCGCCGGAGTCTGGTGATGCGGACGATTCTTATAGTCGACGATGAAAAACCCATTCGCGAGGCGATCAGGAATATCCTCGAGTATGTGAAGTACCGCGTTGTCGAGGCCGAGAACGGGAAGAAGGCGCTCGATACTATCTCTGCAGACGCGGTCGACGGCGTGCTGCTCGATATCAAGATGGCACACGGAATGGACGGCCTCGAGGTGCTGCGGGAGATCAAGCGGATGAACACCGACATCCCCGTCGTCATGATCTCCGGGCACGGGACATTTGAGACGGCCGTTGAAGCGACGAAACTCGGCGCCTTCGATTATCTGCCGAAACCGCTCGACCGGGAAAAGCTGCTGATCGTCCTCAGGAACGCCCTCGAGCAGCACAGTCTTGCGAAGGAAATCCGGCAGGTCCGCGGCAAGGAACAAATCCTTGGGGCAAGTCCCAAGATCAAGGAGATCCTCTCGCTCATCGAGCGGGTGGGACCGACCGACGCGAGGGTCCTGATCACCGGCGAGAGCGGGACCGGGAAGGAATTGGTGGCAAAGGCGATCCACCGCACGAGCAAACGTTCGGCCATGGCCTTCGTGGAGGTCAACTGTGCCGCCATTCCCGCGGAGCTCATCGAGTCGGAGCTCTTCGGACACGAGAAGGGCTCGTTTACGGGGGCTACTGCCCAGCGCATCGGGAAGTTCGAGCAGGCCGACGGGGGAACGATCCTCTTGGACGAGATCGGCGACATGAGCCTGCAGGCGCAGGCGAAGGTGCTGCGGGTGCTGGAGGAGGGAAAGGTCGAACGCGTGGGCGGCGACAAGCTGATCCCTGTTGACGTTCGCGTGATCGCCGCCACCAATAAAAACCTGTCCGAAGAAATCAAAAAAGGGGCGTTCCGCGAGGATCTTTACCACCGCCTGAATGTCATCCCGGTTCACCTGCCATCCCTCAGAGAGCGGCGGGAGGACATCCCGCTGCTTGTGAAGGCATTCATCGAGGACACCTGCTCGCGCAACGGCATGGCGGTCAAGAAGATTGCAGACCGCGCAATGCTGGCGCTGGCCGCGGCCGAGTGGGGCGGAAATGTCCGCGAGCTTCGCAACATCGTCGAGCGGCTCGTCATCATGTCGCCGGGGGATACGATCGAAGAAGCGGCCCCCGACGCGGCCTCCCCCCGCAACGAAGTCGAAGACATTTTGAATACGAGCCGGAGCTTCCAGGAGTTCAAAGACCGCGCCGAGGCAACCTTTATCAAGCGCCAGCTCGGGCTCCACAACTGGAATGTCTCAAAGACCGCAGAGGCTCTCGGAATGGAACGGAGTCATCTCTATACGAAGATCAATAAGTACGGCCTCGGACGGGAGAAGGACGGGCCGAAGCGGGAGGAGAATGCCTAATCTCAACGCCCGGAGCCCGGGCAGGAGCAACCGATGAAACGACCTACCAACAGGCAAAAATTTGTGGTAAAGCCTACGGAACACTGGCAAAAAGCCGGGTTGAAAAAGAAGGAACTTGAGAGACTGCAGGCCCGCGAGAGGAAAATCGTCCGGCCGCCCAAGAAGAAGTGACAATTGAAGGGAGAATAACCATGCGATCGGGATTGAAAGGTGATATCGCCCGGGTGAGTTCGATCGTCTGCGCCGGTTATCTGGCGTGGGCGGTGTCCGGGTGCACTTCGACTAGCCTGACCAACATGTGGAAAGATCCCGCATATGCGGGACCGCCCTTGACGAACATCCTTGTCATCGCCGTGAAAACCGATCCGGCCAAACGGCGCATGTGGGAGGATGGGCTCGCCGCCGAGCTCTCAATGCACAAAGTCGCCGCCACTCCGTCGTACCGGTTGTTTCCTGATGCGGTGCCTGACACTCAGCACGTTGTGGACGCAATCCGGGAGAAGAAGTACGACGGCGTACTTGTGGTGAGGAAGCTTCCGACGGAAAAGGTTACAGTCCCTGGACCCAAACGTATTACACCATTTACCGCACCATTGTTGAGCCGCCTACCGTCGACACCGAAAAGGTCGTGCGGCATGCGATCGACGTCTGGGCGACAAAGGAACCGGGGGGCCTCGTATGGACCGGCACGGGTGAAACGCTCGATCCGACCTCGGCGGAAGCCGTGAGGCAGGAAGTAACCGATCTGATCGTACCGGAGCTCGAACACCAGGGAATCATCCCGCCGAAAAAGGACTGAGATTCCCCGGCGTCCTATAATTTCTTCCGTTTTCTGACGCCTTCATACAGAATGAGAGCCCCGGCGACGGAGGCGTTAAGCGATTCGATCGAGCCGAAGAGAGGGATCTTTACCAGGAAGTCGCACTTTTCCTTCACGAGGGGGCGGATTCCTTTCCCTTCATTGCCTATGACGATGGCGATCGAGCCCGCGTAGTCCACTTCCGTGTAGAGCCGCTCCGCTTTGGGGTCCGTGCCGATGATCCAGAACCCCTTCTGCTTGAGTTCTTCGAGCGTGTTCGCCACGTTGACAACCTTCGCAACCGGGACATATTCACTCGCTCCGGCGGAAGTCTTCGCGACGGTTGTCGTGACCTCGGCTGCGTGGTGCTTTGGGATAATGACGCCGTGAACTCCGGCGCACTCGGCGGTCCTGATGAGCGCTCCGAGATTGTGCGGATCTTCAATCTCGTCCAGCACCAGCAGAAAAGGAGGCTCGCCGCGCTTTTTGGCGGCTTCCAGGATGTCGTCGACCTCAACGTAGCGCTTCGTTCCCACGATCGCGACAACTCCCTGGGTGGTCGTGTCGCTCACCAGTTCGCGGAATCGCTGCTTTCCGACATCCATGACCGGCACACGGTTTTGCTTGGCCAGTCCCCTGATCCGCTCGATTGCACCGCCTTTGACTCCGGCAAGGATCACGATCTTTTCGATCAACGTCTCGGCTTTCAAGGCTTCCATGACCGGGATGCGGCCGGCTACCATATTGGCTGCCGGCGTGCGGTCATTGGCCGCCGGGTGATTGTCCGTACTGCTCTGCGCTGCAAACATATCTACCTCACGAATGACAATTGGGTTATCCGAGACCTCAGCCCGTTCCCTCCACGCTCGCGGCCGCTTTTTCAATCCGTTTTTCGATATGCCTCCCGATTACAAAGATAAAAATTCCGCCGATCGGCAGATACAACTCCCCCCACATGTCGCCGTACACACCCTGCACGAACCCCACCATGACGCAGGCGAGGCCCATAGCCTCAAGCAGTTTTGGAAGAAACTTTCGTTTCACGGCCTCTGTTTCCCGGACGCGGATATCAACCTGCTGAGGAATTCCTCTTCCTCGAGGCGATACTGGAACGCAAATTCGCCGTCGATGTGAACGACCGGGATGCGGTTCTTCATGCGTTCGAAGTGCTCGTCGCCTTCATGGATCTTCGTCTCGCGGAGTTCAAACGGGTGGCGTTCCTGAACTCTCAGGAGCGTTTCCTTCACTCTGTCGCACAAGCGGCAGTCATCCTTCGAAAAGAGCTCGACGACAATCATCCCGGTAGGGCGCCAGGTTCCTTCTTTTTTGAAAGGATCAAAAAGCCCGCGACGCCGACAGCCACGATCACTATTGACAGAAGCTGCGCCTCCGACAGTCCGAACAGGATCCGGGGGTTCAGCCGGATGAATTCTACCAGGAACCGGGCGGTGCCGGACATCGTCAGATAAACCATGAAAAGCGAGCCGTCGACGGTCAGCTTCTTTCTCAGGTTCCATAAAATTATGAACAATAGAACGCCCGCCAAGAATTCATAGACCGGCGTCGGGTGGACAGGGAGTGTGTCGGGTACGGCTCCGTTAACCCCATATTTTTGAACGATATCAGGAAAGTTCCGGAAGGCGATCGAGGGCGGATATGTGCCGTTCGAGTAGACCGCGCCCCACGGAAGGTCGGTCGGGAGGCCGTAATCGCCGTCGCCGGATAGGTGGCACCCGAGCCGGGCGACACCGTAACCGATTAACAAGGGGGGAGACGCCGCGTCGCAAACTTTCAAAAAGGCAATTTTCCGCTTTCGGACGTATACCATGATTGCGACGGTCGCGAGGATGAAACCACCGTACCAGGTCAGGCCGCCCGGGGAGAATGCCATGCCGAGGGGGTCGCGAGAGAAATATTCCCAGTTTTCCATTAAATAGAGAAGTTTCGAGCCGGCGATTCCGAAGACGATCGCGAGCAGCGTGATGGTGCTCCCGAGGGCGGGATCCAATTGCTTCCGCTTAAGCTCTTTCGTGAGGAAAATGCTGGCGAGGATGAATCCAATGCCGAGCATCAAGCCATAGCTGTAAATCGTGAACGGGCCGATCGTGAAAAGTCTGGGGTACATGGATTACCATTCCTCCTCGTTAGTGACGATCTCTACGAATTTGTTCCGGGGCGAGCTCTCAACTGTGACCATGTCGCCGTCGAACCGGACGGAAAAGACATTTTCCTCCCTGTCGAGCTTGGAAACCGCAACGGTGTAGAGTCCGCGGAACTGTTCGTGCTCCTCACGGAAGAGGGCCGGGCCCGTGCCCGGAATCGTCACCTGGGGCGCGCGCAGACCGTGAATCTTCAGGCGGATCATTTGGCCGGACACTTCGAGCCCTGCGACAATCTCGTAGCGAAAGCTGGTGAACTCGTTGACGGTGCGCAGCGCCACGAGGGTGACGGTTTTTCCCTCCCGTTCCTTGAACCTTTGAATAATGAGCAGGCGGTATTCAATCGGAAACTTCGGCTTGATCCGCTTTCCCTTTTTCATGGCCCGTCGCCGAGTTTCGCAAGTTCAGCGGCGAGATTGCGCAGATCGACGGATCGCTGCTCCCCGGAACGCATATTTTTAATGGAGGCCTGGTTGCGTTTCAATTCATCCGCGCCGACCGCGATCACGAACGATGCCTGCTGCCGGTCGGCCTCGCGCATCTGCGCCTTCAGGCTGCGCCCCAACAGGTCGAGCTCGCACGCGAAACCGCGGCGGCAGAGACCCATCGCCGTCCGGATAACCCATTTCCTTCCCTCCTCGTCGGCGGCGGCCAGGAACACCAGCGGGTGCCCCCCGCCGGGAGGCACGATCTTTTGCTTCTCCATCACCATGAGGAGCCGTTCCATTCCCGCTGCAAACCCCACGGCGGGCGTATCCTTGCCGCCAAGCTCTTTAACCAGAAGATCGTACCGCCCCCCGCCTGCCAGCGCGTCCTGCGAGCCGAGGTCCATGCTGATGATCTCAAACGCGGTCTTGGTGTAGTAATCGAGCCCGCGGACAATGCGGCCGTCGACTCCAAAGGGGATCCCCAGCAATTTCAAATGCTCCTGCAATTCCGCGAAATGCGCGGCGCACTCGGCACAGAGATGGTCTTTCATCAACGGGGCATCCCGCGTGAGCATACGATCGGCCTCGTCTTTTGAGTCGAGAATTCTCAGGGGGTTCTCTTCGAGCCGCCGCCGGCTGTCCTCGGAGAGCCGATCCCGAACCTTTTCAAGGTACCGGGTGAGGAGCTGTTTGTACTGAGGTCGGCAGCGTTCGCATCCCACCGAGTTGAGCTTCAGGACGAAGTTCCGAATTTTTAAATTTGAATACACTTCGCAGGCGAGAGCGATAATCTCGGCGTCGATCGCGGCATGCTGTCCGCCGACCGCCTCCGCTCCGAACTGATGGAATTGGCGCAGCCTGCCTGCCTGTGGCCGCTCCTGCCGGAACATCGGCGCGATATAGTACAGCTTGACGAGGGGCTGCTGTTCTCCCAGATTGTTCTGAATGTAAGCGCGCATGACCGAAGCGGTCATTTCGGGTTTCAGCGTCAGGTTCGTGCCGCCGCGATCGGTAAACGAGTACATTTCTTTCGCGACGATGTCGGTCAGCTCGCCGATACTGCGTGAGAACATCGCGGTTTCCTCGAATGCGGGCGTCCGGATCTCGCCGTAGTTGAACAGGTGCATTACAGACCGAATCGACTGCTCGACAAACTGCCATCGACGGCTCTCCTCGGGAAGAATATCCCGGGTGCCTTTAATCGATTTGAACTTCAATGTTCAGCGTTCTGAAATGGATTGAGCGTGAAGAAGGGAAAGCAGAACCGTTCCGGTCGTGTTACATCTCCGAGTAGCTGGCTTCTTCCTGTCTGAAGATATCAAGGACTTCGTGTGGAGTTTTCGTGGTAAGAAGCCGTTCGCGAAATTCTTCCTTGTTCATCAGCCGGGAGATCCGGCTGAGCAGCTTGATATGGGGTCCGACCATATTGTCTTTGCCGACGAGAAGGAAGACGAGCCGTACGGGCTTTTCGTCCAGAGACTGGTATTGAATGGGCTGGGCCGTAATTCCGAACGCGGCAACGGTGTCGGCGACGGCGTCTGTCTTGCCGTGGGGTATCGCGAATCCGTTTCCGACGCCCGTGGACATGATTTTTTCCCGCTCCAGGATGGCGGCGCGCACTTTCTCCTTATCGAGAACCTTCGGTGACTGGCTCACCAGATCGACCATCGCGTTGATGATCGCATCCTTCGTCTGCCCGGGGAGAGAGGTTCGAATCAATTTCTCCTCGAGGATATCGCTGATCTTCATTCCCGGATCATACTCCTAAAAGGGGAGGGTGGGCTTCGGCGTCTCCCGGCGTTGAGGGGTGAATACGGAGACAGGGTGTGTAAAAAAACATCCGTCAATGTACCAAAAAAACCGTTGGGGTGCAACCGCAATTTTGTTCCGCCGCAGAGCGGCGGAAGGAAAAAAGATCCTGCAGCCCGAGACCCTGCGGCCGGGAGCGAACCGGACGGTTTGAGATCGAGTAAAACGTCCACTTTACTGTGTGAAAATTTTTTTCACCCGAGAGCGCGTTGAAGATCGGCGATGATGTCTTCGGAATCTTCGAGACCAACCGAGATCCGCACCAGCCCTTCGGTCACGCCCATTTTTTGCCGCTCCGCTGACGGAATCGACGCATGGGTCATCGTCGCGGGATGAGAGATCAGCGATTCGACCCCGCCCAGGCTCTCGGCGAGCGCGCAGAGGCTCACCCGGTTCAGAAATCGCTTCGCGGCATCGAGGCTTCCGAGGTCGAATGAAATCATGCCGCCGAAATTTTTCATCTGGCGCTTCGCCAGGGAATACTGCGGATGACGGGGGAGCCCGGGATAGTAGACGTTTTTTATTTTAGGCTGCTTCGTGAGCCACGTGGCCACTTCCAGGGCGCTGCGGCCATGCCGCTCCATCCGCACCGCGAGCGTCTTCACGCCGCGCAGGCAGAGCCATGCGTCGAACGGGCCCAGGATGGCGCCCACGGCTTTCTGGAAAAACCTCAGCCGCTCCGCCACGGCGGCATCGTTCGTTACCACCATTCCCCCCAGCATGTCGCTGTGGCCGTTGAGGAATTTCGTGAGGCTGTGTACGACGATGTCGATCCCGTAATCGATCGGCCGCTGTATGTAGGGCGTGGCAAATGTCTTCAGGTCGGTAATGGCCATCGTGGGGTTCGTCGGCGTCTCAATAAACAGCATCCGGGTGTTTTTCCGCATGGCGGCCCGAATGGCGCGCAGCCTGGTGGTGTCGATGAAATCAAACGTGAGCCCGAAATTCTCCAGAACCATTTTGCCGATCCTGTAGGTGCCGCCGTAGACGCTGTCCGATACGAGGACATGGTCGCCCGGCTTCAAGAGCCGAAAAATCGAATCGATCGCAGCCATCCCCGAACCGAATGCCATCCCGTGCTTCCCGTTCTCGAGCGCGGCGATATTTCTTTCCAGCGCGTCGCGCGTGGGATTGCTGACGCGGGAGTACTCGTATCCTTTGTTTTTTCCCAGCCCCTCCTGAACGTACGTCTAGGTCAGATAGACGGGGGTCATGCCCGCCCCGGAAAACGGATCCGGCTTCTGTCCCGCGTGGATGGCGCTCGTTGAGAAACCAATTCTTGGGCCGGGACGCCGCCGAGCTCTCTTACGCCTTCGCATACCTTGCGAACCTCTGTTTGAAGTGAAATTCCATGTTTTCGGCCACCCCCGCATAGTGCCGTTTGATGAGATGCGCGTTGATAAACGTCCTGTTCCTGGCGTAGACGTACGCCTGAAGGGGTTCTCCGTCGCCGGTGCGTGCCGCGGGATCGAATCTGAGGTACACGCGCCGGTTCACGATGAGGCCCGAGAGGTAAGCAAGCGCCCGCGCCGACTGCTGTTCTATCGCCTTCACGCCGAGCAGGCGAACCTGCAAGCCACCGTCGAGCTCGATGATCTCCGGGGTGAGAATCCGCCTCACCGTAAAATATTGCCGGGGATCCCTTTGGCGGCCGTCGATCTGAGAACCGAAGCCCGCGTTGCGGGGATCGATTTTCTTTTTGAAGCGCACCGTGTCTCTGAAAACGTACGGCAGCGCGCCGATCCTTGGCGA
>VBOC01000130.1:1729-6521 GCA_005877655.1 Ignavibacteria bacterium | reverse complement strand
GTGAGGTTCCCATTCCCTCGACCACGAGGACACTATCCCGCAGCCGCCCGACCATGTCCATGTTCAGCATGGCGATTGTCTTGTCAAGAGGGTAGGGCGGATTTTTCACATAGTACGCCGAGCCCAGGAGTCCGAGCTCCTCTCCCGAAAAGGCCGCAAAGATGATTGTGCGCTTGAGCTCACCGCGGTGAGCCGAGAAATATTGCGCCAGCTCGAGAAGCCCCGCACTGCCTGATGCGTTATCATCCGCACCGTGATGAATGGCGGACGATCCCGGGCTCAATGAGCCCGAACCCTCACCCCCCATCCCGAGATGATCCATATGAGCTCCGACGAGAACGGCCTCATCCTTGAAACCAGGGTCGTTGCCGGGGAGAAGTCCCACGATGTTCGACGTTGTCGCAACCACCTTCTCGATCTGTGTTTGAAGCGAGACGGTCACGCACGGGAGTTCGAATGAAGCCGTCTTCCCAGCGAAATGCGACACAAGGAATCGCGGAGACAGAGAGGGGGGCCGCCTGAGGAAAGCTCGAGAGCTCCGCCCCCTCGGTTCCGGGCGGGGCCGTGAGAAAGATAATCCCTGCTGCGCCGCTGTCGCGAGCTGCGTATGTTTTTTCCGCAATACTCATATGCCTGGTGAACCAGTTTTCGCCGGGCCCGGACGGCGAGTAGCGCAGAACCACGACGACCTTCCCCCGCACATTCATCCCCGCATAATCGTCGAATTGAACGGAGTCATGTGCCGAGATTCCGTAACCGGCGAACATCAGCGGGGCGGTGATTGAGGTGTCGGCGCTGAAGGAAAGCGTCCGGTATTGCCGCTCGGGCGTGAAATCCTTCGATACGTTGTTCGACCTTAGACGGAGGCTGTTGTTCTTTCCGGGCCGCCGGGATGAGACAAATGTGAACTCTTGCAGATACCCGCTTGCACCCGAGCGGGCCTTAAACAGGGCGGTCAATCCGTACTGCTTGAATCGGGCCGCGATATATCCCGCAGCCTGACGGTTGCCTTCCTCACCGGCTTTCCTGCCTCTCACTTCGTCGGAGGCAAGGTATCGGACGTGTTCGCGGAGTTCCTGAGAAGTGATCTCAGGCGACGTGAACTCCTTCGCCGGGGGCGCACACCCCGCGATCAGCAAAACCAGGAGGAAATTCCGGAGAGTTAGGGCCATGGACCACCGAAAGAGGTGCGATGCCTTCCCCGGAATCCCGGCGGCGCGGGAGCTACTCATTCCTTCCAATCGGCGATGAAGATGTTGATGTCCCAACGATCCTTTCCGTTACGCCCCGATGCGAACGCGAGTCGCTTCCCATCCGGACTGAACATCGGGAATCCGTCGAAGGACTCATTGAAGGTAATTCTTTGCAGGCCTGTGCCGTCGAGTTTGACCGTGTAGAGGTCGAAGTTCATCGGGATCCGGGAGGTGTCGGCCATGTTGGAGGAGAAGATTACGTGCCGGCCGTCCGGGTGCATGAAGGGGGCGAAATTCGCCGCCGTGTTCTCGGTCAGCTGCCGTTTATGCGATCCGTCGCTATCCATGACCCATATTTGGAGGCTGATCGGCTTTATTTTTTCCTCCGCCAGGAGCTCTCTGTACTCCGCGATCTCCCGGTCGGTTTTCGGGTGGTAGGCCCGGTACACGATCTTCTTTCCGTCGGCTGAGAAAAAAGGACCGCCGTCGTAGCCGAGCTCGCGGGTGAGCTGGGTGACGTCGCCGCCGTTTAGATTCATAGTATAGATGTCCAGATCGCCGCTCCGAATCGATGTAAACGCGATCTTATCTCCCTTCGGCGACACGACCGCTTCGGCGTCGTATCCCGGACTATCGGTCAGGCGGCGGCTGATGCGCCCGTTCGTATCGGCGACGAAGATGTCATACGAAGGATAAATCGACCAAACGTAGCCCTTCTTCCTGTCCGGTTTTGGAGGGCACTCGTCGCCCGCGAGATGCGTCGAGGAGTAGAGGACATGGGCCCCGTCCGGCATGAAATACGAGCAGGTCGTTCTGCCTTTTCCGGTGGAAACCATCTTGAGTCCGGAGCCGTCAATATTCATGATAAAGATCTGGTCGCAGCGGAGCGAATCCCGCGTCGACTGAAAGACAAGTTTTCTTCCGTCCGGCGAGAAGTATGCTTCGGCATTCTGGCCGCCGAAGGTGAGCTGGCGAAGGTTGCGGAGGTGAACTTCAAGGGGATTGCTGAGAGAATCGGCGTGCTGCGCCTCGAGCGCCCTGCTGATGAGAAGCGCGGCAACAATACACGAGAGCCTCAGGAGCATAGAGCCGGTGCGACGGTCAGTTCAGGCCTTTCAAGGCTTCCTTCAGCTTCTCGAAGGAGTTCATGTCGCGCACCGTGTATTTCGGGTCGACATACGCGATCTTCCCCTGTTTGTCGATGACATACACCGTTCGATTGTCGAACCCGGACTCCTGATTAAAACTATTGTACATCCGCGAAACGGCGTGGGAGTGATCCGCCAGCAACCTGAACGGAAGGTTGTGAAACTTGGCCCACTCGTGGTGCGAGTACTCATAGTCGCCGCTAATCGGCAGAACGACGGCGTCGAGGGTCGCGAGGTCGCTGAAGTTGTCGCGCATTGCACACATTTCTTTCGTGCAGCCCCCGCTCCAGTCGGCCGGGTAGAAAGCCAGAACAATTTTCTGTTTGCCGAACAGCGCCGACAGCTGCAGCTTCTCCGCGCAGACCGAATCCTTCGTCGCAAAGGGAAGCGCGAAGTCGGGCGCGGGATCTCCGACACGCAGCGGTTTCGCCGATCCGTCCTGAGCGATTCCCCGGCCCCCGAGAAGCAGGGATAACAGGAAGAATGAGAGCTGAAATCTCATGGCGGCTTCAATGATCATTGGAGGATTGGGCTAGAATTGACTTCCGCATAATATACAAAAATTCCGGATATAGTTGGCAACGTGTTTCCTCTTTTCGATTTTTTTTCCTACCTTATTCCTGTCCAGGCGATGATGATGAAAAGTACCGATAGCGAGAAATCCCGGAAACCGCTGAAAGTCGGCAAAGAAGAATATACCATCTATTCCTTGAGGGCGGCCGCCGATGCGAGAGCCCTCTCCCGGCTGCCTTACTCACTCCGAATCCTCCTCGAAAATCTGCTCCGCCATGAAGACGGGAAGGCCGTCCGGCGGCAGGATATTGACGCGCTCATCCGGTGGGATCCGGGAGCCGTTCCTGATAAAGAAATCTCTTTCATGCCCTCGCGTGTGCTGCTTCAGGACTTCACGGGCGTGCCGTCGGCGGTCGATCTGGCGAGTATGCGGGATGCAATGGTCCGGATGGGGGGAGAGCCGAAACGGATCAATCCCCTCCAGCCCGTGGACCTCGTCATCGATCACTCGGTACAGGTTGATCAGTTCGGAACCCCGAGTTCCTTCAGAATAAATTCCGAACGCGAATTCGAGCGGAATAAGGAGCGATATGCCTTCCTGCGCTGGACTCAGCAGGCATTTAATAATTTTCGCGTCGTGCCCCCGGACACCGGAATCGTCCACCAGGTCAATCTCGAGTATCTGGCACAGGTCGTGTTTTCGAAGCCCGAGGAGGGCGGACTCGTCGCGTTCCCCGATACGCTTGTGGGAACCGATTCTCATACCACGATGATCAACGGACTCGGCGTGCTGGGATGGGGAGTCGGGGGGATCGAAGCTGAAGCAGCGATGCTGGGCCAGCCGATTTCTATGCTCATTCCCGAGGTCGTCGGATTCAAGCTCCATGGGGTCCTCAGGCCGGGAGCGACGGCCACCGATCTCGTTCTCACGGTTACCCAGATGCTTCGCAAGAAGGGGGTGGTGGGTAAATTTGTTGAGTTTTATGGATTGGGGCTGCAGTCGTTGACCCTGGCCGACCGGGCGACGATCGGGAATATGGCCCCGGAATACGGCGCCACCATGGGCTTCTTCCCCGTCGATGCAGAGACACTGAAATACCTCGAGTTTACGGGACGCAGCCAAAACCATGTCGATCTCGTCGAGGCCTATCTGAGGGAGCAGGGGATCTTCCACGAGCCGAATTCACCCGAGGCAGTATACTCAGCCGCTCTCGAACTCGATTTGAGTACCGTTGAACCGAGCCTCGCGGGGCCAAAGCGGCCGCAGGACCGGGTCTCGCTTGCCGGCGCCAGGCCGTCATTTCGAAATGCGCTCGTCGAGATGCTCGAGTCGAAGGGGGCTCAAGTGGATCGACTCGAGCTCGTTCAATGGCTCGGCGAAGGGGGAAGTAACTCGGTCGCGGTGTCTTCCGGCGTTCATTCACCCGGCTCGGCGGAGGTCTTCAAGAAGGTCACTGTCAGAACGAACGGAACCGAATTTCAGATCGGGCACGGTTCGGTTACAATCGCCGCAATCACGAGCTGCACGAACACTTCCAATCCCTCGGTCATGGTTGCTGCGGGACTGCTGGCGAAAAAGGCGGTCGACCGGGGCCTCAGGAGCAAACCGTGGGTGAAAACAAGCCTGGCCCCGGGCTCGAAAGTGGTCACTGATTATCTGAATGAAGCGGGCTTGACCTCACCCCTTGAACAGCTCGGGTTCCACCTCGTCGGATACGGCTGCACGACCTGCATCGGCAACAGCGGTCCGCTCCCTGAACCGATCGCGCGGGCGGTTCAGGATAACGACCTCGTTGCGGTTTCTGTGCTTTCGGGAAATCGAAATTTTGAGGGAAGGATCAACTCTCTGGTGAGGGCAAATTACCTGGCGTCGCCTCCATTGGTCGTGGCCTACGCGCTGGCAGGGACGATGGACATCGACATTCAGAACGAATCGCT
>VBOC01000130.1:824-1711 GCA_005877655.1 Ignavibacteria bacterium | reverse complement strand
AAGAATACGCTCAGATCTTCGATGGGGGCGATCACTGGAAGAGCCTGCGCATTCCGACCGGCGACCGATATGCGTGGGATGAACGATCGAGCTACATTAAGCCGGCGCCTTTCTTCCAGGACATGCCGGTTTCGCCGCCTCCCCCGGGGGCGATACGTGGGGCAAGAGTCCTTGCGATGCTGGGTGATTCGGTTACCACCGACCACATTTCGCCCGCAGGATCGATTCCAGTGAAGAGCCCGGCCGGGAAGTACCTGATCGGCCATGGTATCGATCCGAAGGAATTCAATTCATACGGCGCCCGTCGGGGAAACCACGAGGTGATGGTACGGGGAACGTTTGCCAATATTCGATTAAGAAACCTGCTGGCACCCGGCACCGAGGGCGGATGGACGATTCACCCCTCGTCGAAGGACCCGATCTCGATCTACGACGCAGCGATGAAGTTCAAGTCGGAAGGAGTACCTCTGATTGTTCTCGCCGGCAGGGAATACGGCTCTGGTTCTTCCAGGGATTGGGCTGCGAAGGGACCTCGGCTGCTGGGCGTGAAAGCGGTGATTGCCGCAAGTTTTGAACGGATTCACCGGAGCAATCTTATCGGGATGGGAATCCTGCCGCTCCAGTTCCGGGATGGAGAGAGCGCCGGCACCCTCGGCCTCAACGGGTTTGAGACCTACAATATCGAGGGACCGGAGGAGGGGATCGGCCCGGGCGGGAAGGTGAGAGTTGTTGTGCGTAGCGCCGATGGATCTACCACATCCTTCGCCGCCCTTTCACGAATCGACACCCCCATGGAAGTCGAATACTACCGGCACGACGGCATCCTTCAGTACGTGCTTCGCTCGCTGCTCCGGCCTCTCTAATTAACTCCGACCCCCGCAATTTCT
>VBOC01000130.1:0-814 GCA_005877655.1 Ignavibacteria bacterium | reverse complement strand
CGTTAGCGCCCACTCGAGCACTTCGTCCATCTCCCTGACAAAATGAAACTCAAGGCTCTTGACGATATGCTCCGGAATTTCCTCCAGGTCGGTCTTATTTCGATCGGGAAGAATGATTGCCTTGATCCCGGCCCGGTGAGCGGCGAGCACTTTCTCGCGGATTCCCCCGACGGGAAGGACGGCGCCCCGCAGCGTGATTTCGCCCGTCATCGCGAGGTCGTTCCTTACAAGCCGACCGGTGAGGAGAGATGCCAGGGCTGAGAAGATCGCAACACCCGCGGAGGGCCCGTCTTTCGGCGTCGCGCCCGCAGGGACGTGCACATGGATGTCATGTCGGTCTCTGAACGATTCATCAATCTTGAGATTGCGCGCGTTCGAGGCGATGTAGCTCAGGGCGGCTTGTGCCGATTCCTTCATGACGTCGCCCAGTTGACCGGTGAGGATCAAATTTCCCTTGCCTTTCATCCTTGTTGCCTCGATGAACAGGATTTCTCCCCCGACGGGGGTCCATGCCAGCCCCGTGGCGATACCGGGCTTATTGATGCGCTCGGCAACCTCCGGGTAGTATTTCGGTTGGCCCAGGTATTTAACGAGATGCTCCGTCTTCAGGATCGCCGGCTCCGTCTTTCCAAGAGCAACCTCCTTGGCCACACCGCGGCAGATGTCCGCAATCTTTCGTTCAAGCCCACGTACCCCCGCTTCACGAGTGTAGGACCGAATGATCTTCCGGGTGGCATCGTCTTCGAAGCGGAGGTGATCCTCGGTCATTCCGTGCTCGCGTATCTGCTTCGGGATCAGAAACCGGCGCGCGATA
>VBOC01000129.1 GCA_005877655.1 Ignavibacteria bacterium | reverse complement strand
ATTTGAAGGGGGGTTGGTTTTCTACGACGCATTCCTGCCGAGCCTCACGTCGGCGAAATCCTACGGGAGAGTTTCGGGTTACGGCTTCGCCATGGGATATCTTGGCGCGCTAGCCGTACTTGTCATCGTCAATTTGATCCTCCCCGACCCCGCATCGGGGGATTATCTTTTCTTCGTACGGTTTTCGTTCGTCGTCGCGGCCGCTTTTTTTCTGCTTTTTTCTCTGCCGATGTTCATCTTCGTTCCCGAACCGCAGCGCGTGCTTTCGGCATCGTCGACGCGCGGTTACATCCGCGAGGGGATGAAACAGGCAGCGCGCACCTTCCGCGTGCTCTTCATCGAGCACGACTTTCCGGAAATCGGCCGGTTCCTCATAGCCTTCTTTATCTATAACGACGGCATCCTGACCGTCATCGCTTTTGCCGCCATCTTCGCGGAGCGGATTCTGAATATGGACGACAAGGCGATCATCATATTTTTCGCCGTCGTACAGACAAGCGCCGTGATCGGCTCCGTCATCTTCGGCTTCATCACCGATGAAATCGGCCCCAAGAAAACAATCTCGCTCACGCTGGCAATCTGGATTGGGATCACGCTCGGCGCCTTCTTCGTAAAGACGGTCGGTGTCTTCTACGTGGTCGCGCTGGCGGCCGGCGTCGCGATCGGTTCCTCGCAATCGGCCAGCCGGAGTCTGATGGCTCTGCTCACGCCAAAAGAGCGGGAAGCGGAATTTTTTGGCTTCTACGACGGTTTATGTGGTAAGGCTTCCGCGGTCATCGGACCGTTTATCTACGGATTGATAGCTGATTTTACGAATGAGCGGGTTGCCGCACTCTCTATCGGGCTGTTTTTTCTCGCGGGGTTGCTCCTCCTCCAGGGCGTTTCCGAGCCAGAGCGCGGCTTCGTTCCCGCAGAGGTCTCGTGACGAACTGCGCGTGCCGACTGCGCCTGCCGCTTGCGCAGCTCACACATTGGAGCGTTATTCTTAAATGCCAATAAGCGGGCAGCATTCGCCTTTTCCGCAGATCAGCCGGGAACAATTCTCCCATATTGCGTATATTGAGTAATGATGCGTCATGCTCGCAGAGGAATATGAATACAGTGTCGGATGTGCCAATGGTGGCTGCATCGCCTACAGAAACGGCGCAATTGTCTATTAACTTCATCCCTTCCTCGCGAGCCGCAAACCGATGAGACCGGCAATCACCGTATTAGTCACCGTCGTGTCATTCGCGGCGGTTGCAGTATCGAGTGAAAAGCCCGCGGCCGAAAATCAATACGTGAAATTTTCCGTCGCCCTGAAGCAACCCACGATGGCGAAGGGGTCGACCGGAGCGCTCTTGATCACGCTCCGGCCGCAGAAGGGGATCCATATCAACCTCGAACCGCCCGTGAGCGTCACATTCGACAGCGCGGCTCCGGTGGAACCCTCGGGGAAGGTGGAAGTTCCCAAAATGGCAAAGCACCCCTACCTCGACACGGCAAAAGCGATCGTGCAGCGGTTCAAGCTCGCAAAACTGGAACCCGGATCAAACGTAACCCTTAAGGGAATCCTGACATATTTCTATTGCTCGGACGCGGAGGGCTGGTGCAGCAAGTTCAGGCAGCCCTTCGCACTCTCCGTCACGGTCGCGAAGTGAGCTCCGATGGCAAAGGTCTACTTCATATCAGACGCGCATCTGGGGCTCGGATCCAGGGAAGAAGAGCGGGAGAAGGAGCGCCGCTTGATCGCGTTCCTCGACGAGATTCGCCGCGATGCGAACCAGCTTTTCATCGTGGGCGATCTGTTCGACGCGTGGTTCGAGTACCGCACGGTGATCATGCGGGGATTTCACCGCCTGCTCGCAAAGTTGGACGAGTGCACCGAGCAGGGGATCGCCATCCACTACCTCGCGGGGAATCACGACTACTGGATGAAGGATTTTTTCAGCGATGAGCTGCGGATGAAAACGTACCATGAGCCGTTCGAAACGATCATCGACGGGAAGAAAGTTTTCATCCATCACGGAGACGGGCTCTCGAACAACGACGCCGGCTACCGGACCCTCAAGAAAATTTTGAACAGCCGGATCAATATCTGGCTCTTTTCCTGGGTGCATCCCGACATCGGGATCAAGATCGCCCGGTCCTCCTCGCGCAAGAGCAGGCATTACACCTCGGGCAAGGACTACGGAGGACAGGACGGAATGCTCACGTTCGCCCGGAAGAAAATTGAGGAGGGTTTCGATGTGGTCATCATGGGGCACCGGCACTCTCCTGTCTGCACGCCGATCGGAAAAGGCTTTTACATCAATCTCGGCGACTGGATCGAGCACAACACGTACGCCGAGATGTCCGGCGGCAGGATTGAGCTGAAGAAATGGAGGCAGGAACGAAGGGCATGAACATTCAAACGCTTCTAAAAAACCGCCGCAAGGGGCGGGTTGCGGGCTGGTCCCTCTTGGCCGCTCTCGTGGGGATCTATGTCATCTATCTCGTTTCCGGGCTGCCGTCCCTGGAACAGCTCGAACATCCGCGGGCGGAGCTCGCGACGAAGGTGTACTCGACCGACGGGGAAATCCTCGACCAGTTCTACATCAAGAACCGCATCCGGGTTGAGTACAAGCAATTGCCCAGGGAACTGATCGACGCGCTGATCGCCACCGAAGACAAGAACTTCTACGACCACTGGGGAGTCGATCTGCCCCGGTTTGCCCGGGCGATGGTTAAGAATATTTTCACGCTCCGGTTGCGCGAAGGCGCGAGTACGATCACGCAGCAGCTCGCCCGCAATCTTTACGATCTGAAGGATCCGAACGAAACGATCTTCGGAAAGTTTACGCGCAAAATCCGGGAGTTCATTACGGCGATTCAGATAGAGCGAAATTATACGAAGCAGGAAATTCTGGAGATGTACCTGAGCGTCGCGTATTTCGGGAGGAGCGCCTACGGGATCGCCTCCGCGTCGCAGATTTATTTTGCCAAAAATCCGCCGGATCTCTCGCTTGCCGAAAGCGCCCTCCTGATCGGCATGCTCAAGGGTCCCGGAACCTTCGATCCGGTCCGGCATTTACAGCGGTGCATCGATCGGCGCAACACGGTGCTCGATCAGATGGTGAAGTACGATTATCTGACGAAGGAAAAAGAGCAGGAGGCGAAGGACGACGAGATCGAGTTCAAGCCGATCGACGAAGAGCTGAGAGCCGGTCTGGCCCCACACTTCGTCGAATGGATACGGCAGCAGCTCCTTCAGAAGGCCGACAAATACGGATTTGACATCTATCGGGACGGCCTCTCCGTTTATACGACGCTCGACAGCCGCATGCAGCGCGCCGCGAACCGCGCCGTCAGGGAGCATCTGGCCGAATACCAGCCGGCATTCGAAAAGCAGTGGGATTGGAAGACGCACAAGGATGAGCTGAGCCAGGCAATTACAAATGCCATCCGTACCTCGGACCAGTACCGGGACGCCGATCCGGAAAGGCGCGACAGCATCGCGCGCGCGCTCAGAAAGAACCGCGCCTTCATGGATTCGGTCCAGAAGGAAGCCCAGAGGATCGAGGTGGGTTTCGTCGCGATCGACCACCACAACGGAAATATCGTCGCGATGGTCGGGGGTGCGAACTCCAGGGGCTTCAAATACGGGTTGAATCACGTGACCCAGATCCGCCGCCAGCCGGGCTCGGCCTTCAAGCCGTTCGTCTACACGGTCGCGATCGATAACGGCTATCCGCCCTGTTTCGAGCTTCTCAACCAGCCGGTCACGATCCTGATGCCGGACGGCACCCGGTGGGCCCCGGAGAACTTCGATCATCAATTCGGGGGCAAGAGTACCTTGCGCGAAGGCGTCAAGTTCTCGATCAACCTCGTCGCGATCCGCGCGATCATGGAGATCGCCCCCGTCAAGCAGGTGATCGAATACGCTCATCGGATGGGTATTAAAACCGAATTACCCCCCTACGAATCGCTCGCGATCGGCACCGGCGAGGTGCAGCCGCTGGAGATCACGGCCGCCTACGGGGTCTTTCCGAACGAGGGTGTGTATGTCGAGCCGAACTCAATACTGAAGATCGAAGACAAGGACGGAAACATCATCGAGGAGAATCATTCGAACAAGAGGGAGGTCTTGAGCCCCGAAACCGCGTTCCTCATGACGAGCATGTTGAAAGACAACGTGAACGGAGGGACGGGGACCCGCGTTCGAAACTATTTTGGCGGACCGGCGGCGGGAAAAACCGGAACGACGCAGGAATTTGCCGACGCCTGGTTCATCGGGTTCACGCCGCAGCTAACGGCGGGCGTCTGGGTTGGATTTGACAACAAGTCGGTTCATTTCACGGCGAGCGACGGCCAGGGAGGGCACGCCGCGGCGCCCATCTGGGGGCGGTTCATGAAATACGTCTATGATGATCGTTCCATCGCGCTCGCCCCGTCGGAGTTCGTGCAGCCGGACGGGATTGAGGTCGACACCATCTGCACCGACACGAAGAAAGTAGCCACGGAGTATTGTCCGGAACGGACTGCGGAGGTGTTTAACAAGAAGTACCCCCCGGGGAAATGCCAGAAGCACACCAGCTGGCGCTGGCGCGAAAACGAAGAGCCCAAAAATCTGATTAATTTCTGATCCCGGGCCGGGACACGGTTCGGGAAGCGGTGAGAGCCTGGTCCTTTTTACTCTTCCAGTTCGGAGGCGAAGATGTTCGAATCATCCTCCCCGGCCGGATCGGAGACTTCGGGCTTCTTCTTTTTCAGGAAGACGACCAGAGGCAGCGAGACCAGGGCCAGAAGGCCCGCCCACTTAAGAAACTTCGCCACAATGCTTTCCTTCTCCATCACGATTGAACTACCCCCTTCATCGATCATCATTGTATCCTCAAGATAGACCATAGCTCATTTGAAAGCGGTGACAGAAATCACCCGGCTCGCACTCCCGTGGCACGCTCCGTGCCGCGACCCCATTTCTATCCTCCGATCGGCTGAAAACCCCTAAAAATCGACTGTCCGGGCTCATGTTACCTGTTAATGGCTACCGGAAGAGCTCGACGAAGCCGGGGCGAGCCGGTGACCGCCCCAAAAAATACAATCTGTGGGGTGTGAGACGCCGGAAGAATCGCTGAAATCGGTCCGAATGAGTTTAACGCGGAGGAAGGAGTTGCTTGATACGGGCAAGCAGGAATTCGACGTCGAAAGGTTTGGTTATGTACTCCTGGGCCCCCTGTTGCTTGGCCTCGACGGATGCCTTCAGGTCGTTGTAAGCTGTCAAAAAGACGAACGGGATCCGCTTCAAATGTTCGTCGGCGCGCACCCGCTTGAAGAAATCGAATCCGTCGATCCCGGGCAGCTTGATGTCGGCGAGGATCAAATCGGGAATTCCCTCCTTCAGCTTCTCGAGGGCATCCTCGGCGCCGAGCACGCTGATAACATTATAACCGGTTTCGCGGAGCAGGGTCCCTACCGTGCCGAGCAACTCCTCCTCATCTTCTATGAAAAGGATTGTCTTTTTCAACGGCACCTGTCTCTGCCTGATTTCCTGATGAGAATCGACAATTTCATTGAGTTTAATATAGCCCTTCCGTCGCCGAAAGTCAATTGATCGGATTCCCGGAGGCCGGCGAGTCAGATAGATGCGCGTGTGCGAAGGTGAATTACGGAAACGCGGGGATTGTTAGAGAAATAACCTGATGAATCGGGATGCGGTCATTTTATCAGTGCCATCTTTTTCATGCTCAGAAATGGGTGCCCCGTTGGGATCCCTTCGCTGGACATCGGTTCCGCTGCAAGTCGATATATGTACACTCCCGAGGGAAGCGATGAGCCGTCAAGATCGAGCACGCCCGTCCCTGCCTCCATGTACTCACGGTCCGCAAGTGTGGAAACATGTTGACCCAGCAAATTGTAAACTTTGAGGGTGATCAGGGCGTCCTGAGCGAGACTGAATTCGATGGATGTCGTCGGATTAAACGGGTTAGGGTAATTCTGCGCGAGGGAAAATGAGAACGGAGACTTGTCAGATTCCTGGTCACGCGCAACGGCCAGTCCGGAAGAAAATATGGGTTCTGCGCTGCGGTGAATTCCATCCCAGTTGGACATGAATACGTAACCCTGAGGACTCGTTGCAAGAGCGGTAATGGAAAGCGCCAAATGTGACGTACCGGAGTTTAGACCGGCCCAGGATACGCCATTGTCCGTCGAGCGGTAAACGCCGCCCCGTCCCCAATATATATTATTTTGCTGGTCAATTGTAAGGCCATCGAGACCGGCAGCCGGCGCCGGCACAGGGTGAGTGCTCCAGCGCCTCCTGGCGTTATTGTACACCCACAGTCGATTGAAGGACGATGCAGCGAAGATGTCCCCCGCTGCGTTAGCCCTCACGGATGCGATCCAATAAGGAGATCGTCCGCCGGAAAGGGCGTAGT
>VBOC01000127.1:3187-13236 GCA_005877655.1 Ignavibacteria bacterium | reverse complement strand
TATAAAAAAATGCCTTTCAGACTGCCGGATCTGAAAGGGGATTCCAGGCCGTAGCGGAGGAGGGAGTCGAACCCCCGACACACGGATTATGATTCCGTTGCTCTAACCAACTGAGCTACTCCGCCGTAAGTACTTGAAAATATACCACAAAAACGCGCGACATGCAAGGATTTAGCCGGTTTCTCGTTGACTTTCGCGAGGAACATCTCTATCTTACCGGAGTTTCTCCAATCGTTCTTCGAGCGTGATGGAACATGTGACAACATCGGTCAGCGGAGCGGCGAAATTTTCTGAAACGTCTGTCTCGAGCACGTGGGGCGCCGTTCCCCTGGCAGGCCGGCCTACGCCGGATGAGGCGTTCAAGTACTGCGCGGCTATCAGCGCCGGGCATGCGGAGAACTTTCCGGTGGCGTCCCTTTTTTTGCCTGAGGAGAAGCGGCCGTACCTCCAGGCGATATACGCGTTCAGCAGAATTGCCGACGACTTTGCCGACGAGCTGGACGTGAGCCCGGGGGAGCGGCTCGCGAGGCTGAATGACTGGGAAACGATGCTGGTAGACTCGTACAATGGGCGCGCCGACCATCCGGTATTCGTTGCGCTGGCGGAGACGTTCTACCGGTGCCACGTCCCGCTCGAGCCATTTTCTGATTTGCTGAGCGCCTTCAAACGGGATGTAGTCCAGAATCGCTATGAATCGTTTGAGGATCTCCTCTCTTATTGCCGATGTTCGGCAAATCCGGTGGGCCGGCTCGTGCTCATGGTTTTTGGTCATCGGGATGAAGAGATTTTTAAATGCTCGGACGCAATCTGCACGGCTCTGCAGCTCACAAATTTCTGGCAGGATCTCTTCGTTGACTTGAAGAAGAACCGGTTGTATCTGCCCCTTGAGGACTTACGCCGTTTCGGCTACACCGAGGATCTGTGGCGGCGCGGCGTCGCCGACGAGCGGTTCAGGGCTCTCCTTCGGTTCGAAATTGATCGTACGAAGGCTCTTTTATACGACGGCGCCGGGCTTCCGTCCCGGGTGGAACGAGAGCTCGCGGTAGAGCTAAAAATGGTCTGGTTCGGGGGGATGGCGATCCTCAGGAAGCTTGAACGGCGCGGTGTTGCGCCTTCCTCGAGGCCGAGCCTTGCGGGGATCGATAAAGTCGGGATTTTGTTCCGGTCACTATATTATAACGACCTGAGCCGCTACGGCAGAAAGAAGAAACAGTGGGATCTGACATAGTATTGATGCCGCTCCGCGGTTTGTCCGGAGTGAGATCGAGTTTTCACTATTCGTTTGCGTTCCTTCCGAGGTCTCAACGCGATGCCCTGAAGGCGGTCTATGCTTTCTGCAGGATGACCGATGATATTGCCGACAGCCCCGAGGTCGGCGAGCTCAACCGCCGGGTCGAGCTTCTGCGGAAATGGAGGGAAGAGCTCGAGAGCGCATTCCACGGCCGATCGAACTACGCCGTTCTCAACCACCTCAGCGCCATTGCGAAACGATTCAATATCCCGGTCATGCATTTCTACGACCTCCTGCGGGGGGTGGAGATGGACTTGACGAAGAATCGGTACGCGACATTTGAGGAGCTGAGGGAGTATTGCACGCTGGTGGCGGCATCCGTGGGTCTGATGACGCTTGAAATTTTCGGTCCGAGGAACGCCCGAACGCGCGAATATGCCGTCAACCTCGGCATTGCTCTTCAGCTGACGAATATCCTGCGGGACGTCGGGATCGACGGATCGTACGGGAGAATTTATCTTCCGGCGGAAGATCTGCGAAGATTCGGTTATCCAGAATCCGACCTCCTCGCCCGGAAGTACACGCCTCAGTTTCGGGAGCTGATGGAATTTGAGACCGCCCGGGCCGAGGAGTACTTTCAGCGGGCGCGGGCGCTTCTTCCGGCCGAGGACCGGCGAGCGATGTTCGCTCCGAAGATCATGGAACGGATCTATTTCCACACGCTCCTCAGGATCAAGCAGGCAGATTACAATGTCCTCGACCATGAAGTCTCCCTCCCTCGGTTCTTGCAATTTCTCATTGCGCTGAAGTACTGGGTGAAGCAGCGGCTGCTCGGCCGGTGATCTTCGACCCGGGTTCGAAGCCTCATGCCACCGCCGCGGAAGTCCAGCCTGACCGCCAAAAGCTCCCGCCCTGATGTTGTNNNAACAGGCTCCGCGGCTCGGAGGGAGGTGTTACTCATATGTCGACCGGAAGACCGGAGATGTGGTCGATAACGGCCAGCATCTTCTCATCGGCGCAAACCGACATGTGCTCGATTACCTCGAACGGACGGGGACCAGCGCGCATCTGAGAAAGCGGCTGGAAGCCGGTTTGCCTCTCAACCATCCTGTGAAGGGGATGACATCATTCGAAATCCCGAGCATGAGACAGCCACTCCGGCTGGCAAGGAGCATTCTCCATAAGAACCTCCTGACCCTTCCGGACCGGAGGAGGCTCATGAATGTTGCCTCCGCCCTGGCCGGGTTTGATGAGCACTCCGAGCGAAGGCTGGCACCGATGACGGTGGAGGGGTGGTTGTCTGTCCTCGATCAATCCGAAGAGGCGAGGAGTTGCCTCTGGTATCCCATCGCCGTCTCCGTCATGAACGATTCGCCCGAGAGATCATCTGCGCTCCTCTTTGCGCGCGCGTTGAAACTGGCATTAATGGGCGGACCATCAGGCTCATCCATCCTGCTTCCGTCTGTCGGACAGTCGGAGCTCTACGTCGATGGCGCCTCCGACTACCTGAACGCGAGAAGGGCGTTGCTTTTGAAAAACACTCGTGTCAGATCGCTAGAAATCAAAGGGTCTGAGGTTTCCGCCGTAGTATTGAATGACGGCAGGCAGCTCCGGCCCTCCTGGGTGATCAGCACCGTGCCGTATTTCTCGCTCGGAAGCATCATCCCCCGGAAGCTGAAACGGGAAAAGCCGTTCGGCGGCCTCGGTCGGATTGAAAGCTCGCCCATTGTCTCCTTCCATTTCTGGTTCGACAAGGATTTCATGGAGATGGATTTTCTGGGATTGATCGGGAGGAGGATTCAGTGGGTCTTCAACCGGCGAAGGATCATGGGGGGAGATCAAAAAGCGGGCGGCTATGTCACGGCTGTCATCAGCGGAGCCCGCCGGTATATCGGCCTGCCGGGAGCGGATTTGCGATCGATGGCAATTGAGGATCTCCGAAGTGCGTTCCCCACGATGACGGGCTCGAAACTCCTCGCTTCAATTATACTAAAGGAAAAACGAGCGACATTTTCCCCCACATGCGATGTGGAGAGCCTTCGCCCCTCTCCGGAAACTCCGATCCGAAACTTCTTTCTGGGGGGCGACTGGACGAACACCGGCCTGCCGGCCACCCTCGAAGGCGCGGTCATCAGCGGTTACACGGCGGCCGCCCGGATCCGGTGAGGCGTCCCCCGGATCCCGTTCAATTCAGGCAACGAGAGGGGCGATGATCTTCATCATCAGGGGCTGGAGGGGGATCAGAGCCGCGTACACGGCGAGTGCCACCAGCCATTTCCATTTCACCGAGCTCATTTCGTGGATGATGGCAACCGCCACGAAGAGAAGCGTGAGCGAGAGGAAACAGAGCACGACGATCTCCGCAGTCGGATTGTGTACGACGGAGAGAATCGCGCCATCCTGGACTTGCACGATCACCGGCCTCGGCCGGAAGAAGAGCTGAATAAAGAGCGTAACGGTTTCGGGGAGCCGGACGATCGCGTTGACGAACGCCAGGGCCCCAAGGAAAAGGTTCTTTGGAAAGCGAAGGAAGGTGGCAAATGAAATAAGCGCGGCGAGCAATGTCACGGACGGGGCCGCCACAGTTTCGAACATCGCCCTTCGAAAGCTGTTCCCCGGCATCCCGGCCAATGTGGATGCCGCCGCGAGGCGATGGGCGACAAGATCCGAGAACTGGTGAACTAACATCGATACGATGATCGCACCGATCACCGACGGGATTCCGAACAAAAGGAGCTCACGCGTGGGTAGGGTGGGCTCGTCATCAAAATGCGGCATGAGTAGGATTCCTCGATTGTGGTTTGTGGTTTGGTTTATCGACGCTCAAGGTAATGGATTTGAAGGATAGTTTCAAGTCGAGCTTCTCTTTGTCATGCCCAAGTTCTTGATTTTTCATGAACAAAGGGCTACCTTGACTTTCCAAGCCTCTCAATTCGTGCGAAAATGAGCAAATCTGCCGAGGGTCTACTTGAGGAACTGAAATGGAGAGAATTTCTCCACACGGCGACCGAGGGAGTGGAGAACGAACTCTCAAAGCCCGGCGTGACCGGTTACATCGGGTTCGATCCAACGGCTCCAAGCCTCCATGTCGGCTCCCTTCTTCCGATTATGGGTCTTGTCCACCTGCAGCGGCACGGCCACAGTCCGATCGCCATTGCGGGCGGCGGGACCGGAATGATCGGCGATCCCAGCGGGAAAACACAGGAGCGAAAGTTGCTCTCAAAAGGAGATATCGAGCAGAACCTCGAGGGTATCCGGAGCCAGCTCTCACATTTCCTTGACTTCAAAAAGAAGGGCAATTCCGCGCGCGTCGTGAATAATGCGGAATGGCTCACGACCATCTCTCTGATGGAATTCCTCCGGGATGTCGGGAAGTTTTTTTCTATCAATGACATGTTGGCCAAGGATTCTGTCCGCTCGCGCATCGAGCAGCAGCAGGGGATGTCTTTCACAGAGTTTACCTATTCTCTGTTACAGTCGTACGACTACCTGCAGCTGTACGACCGCTACACCTGCACGCTGCAAATGGGAGGAAGCGATCAGTGGGGCAACATTGTAGCCGGAGTGGAGCTCATCCGTCGAATGCGCGGGGTCAATGTGCACGGAATTGTCTTCCCGTTGCTGGAAACTTCGAAAGGCGAGAAATTCGGAAAGACGGAGGCGGGAGCCGTTTGGCTCGACCCTGCGAGGACTTCGCCTTACAAGTTCTACCAGTTCTGGTTTAACACCGAAGACCGTGACGCGATCAGGCACCTGAAGCTTTTCACGCTTCTATCAAAAGAAAGAATTGCGGAGCTGGAGTCCAGGCACCGCTCCGCTCCGGGAGAACGGGAGGCGCAGAGAACGCTTGCCTCCGAGGTTACGAGGACGGTGCATGGCGAGGGTGCGCTCTCGCAGGCGCTGCGCGCGTCGAAGATTTTCTTCGGGGGCGAAATCGCCGGCGTGAACGAGGACGAATTGCTTGACATTTTCGGCGATGTCCCATCCTGCGAAATACCGAAGGCAAAACTGAGCGATCCCGGGGCGCCGCTGATCGATCTGTTGGTCGCCGGCGGTGCGGCCAAGTCGAAGGGCGAAGCCCGCCGCGCCGTCGAGGGAGGGGGAATCTATGTGAACAACATTCGCGTCACAGAAGTCGATAAGAACCTTACGCTCCGGGAGACGCTCAAGGGTAAGTTTATCGTCCTCCGGAAGGGTGCCAGGAATTATCTCCTGGTCAAAGCCGTCTGATGCGGCTCAGCCGCCTCGGGTCTCTTTTTTCTTCCGGCGCTCCTCGTCCGCGGCGAGACGGAAAGCCGCCGATGAACCTGAACGAGCGCTTCAGGGCCCTCCGAAATCTTCCGAAACTTCTCGGATTGCTGTGGCAAACGAGCAAGCCGATGACGGCGGCCGATTTCCTCCTCCGTCTGCTCAAGGCGCTCGTCCCGCTGGGGCTCCTTCACGTCGGAAGGCTGATTATAAATGAAATAGTCCAGCTCGTCCAATCGACGGGCGAACGCGACTTCACGCACCTCTGGCTTTTGGTCGGGACGGAATTTGGCATCGCCGTCCTTTCCGATCTTCTCGGCAGGGGCATCGCTCTGCTCGATAGCCTCCTGGGCGATCTGTTCTCGAACCGGACTTCGATGCGCATCATGGAACATGCGGCGCATCTTGATCTTTACCATTTCGAAGACTCCACATTCTACGATAAGCTCGAGCGCGCCCGGCAGCAGACCACCGGGCGTATCGCGCTCATGACTCAGCTGTTCGGCCAGATGCAGGATTTCATCACGATGGCCACACTGGCGGCCGGTTTGGTGGCGTTCAGTCCGTGGCTCATCGTCCTGTTGTTCATCGCTCTCGTACCCGCCTTTCTCGGCGAGGCGCACTTCAGCTCAAAGACCTACTCGTTCATGCGGAAATGGACTCCCGAGCGCCGGGAACTCGACACGCTTCGCTATGCGGGGGCGAGCGACGAGACGGCGAAGGAGGTGAAGATTTTCAACCTCTCGGATTTTCTGACGGGAAGGTTCGGCGCATTGTCGGATCGCTTCTATCGTACGAATAAGTCGCTGTCGGTGAGGCGCGCGTCCTGGGGCAGCGTCCTTGCACTCATCGGAGGTGCCGGATATTATTTCGCCTATGTTGTTATTATCCTCCGGACTGTCCGGGGGGAGGCGACGCTCGGCGATCTGACGTTTTACGCCGGTTCTTTCAGGCAGCTCCAGAACCTGCTTCAGACGATACTGATGCGGTTCTCGGCGCTGAGCGAGGGGGCGCTCTATCTCAACGATCTCTTCGAGTTTTTTGGTCTTGAGCCGCTCGTGCGATCGCCGCAACGTGCGAGACCTTTTCCAAAACCGATTCTCAAGGGGTTTACCTTTGAAGATGTCGGCTTCATGTACCCAAACTCGATCCGGTGGGCAAACCGCCACCTTTCATTCACGCTCGCCGCAGGAGAAAAGCTTGCCCTCGTGGGGGAGAACGGCGCGGGTAAGACGACGCTGGTGAAACTGTTGGCCCGACTCTACGATCCCACAGAAGGCAGGATCCTGCTTGACGGGCACGATTTGCGCGAGTATGATCTGAACGACCTCCGAAAAGAGATCGGTGTGATTTTCCAGGATTTTGTCCATTATCAAATGACTGCCGCCGAGAATATTGCCGTCGGCAGAATCGATGCGCGGGACGACCGGGATCGGATCCGGTTGGCCGCCGAACGGAGCCTGGCCGACGGAGTCATCGACCGGCTGCCGGGAAGATATGATCAGAATCTTGGGAAACGGTTCGCGACCGGTGTGGATCTATCGGTGGGGGAGTGGCAGAAGATTGCGCTGGCCCGCGCCTACATGCGCGACGCGCAGCTGTTGATTCTCGACGAGCCCACCGCCTCGCTCGACGCGCGCGCCGAGCACGAAGTCTTCCAGCGCTTTGCGGATCTTACGCGCGGCAAGTCGGCGATTCTCATATCACACCGTTTTTCGACCGTCAGGATGGCGGATCGAATTCTCGTCCTCGACAACGGTGAAATTCTCGAGATCGGCAGGCATGAGGAGCTGCTCGCCCGCGCTGGCCGCTACGCAGAATTATTCAATCTGCAGGCGATGGGCTACCGCTGATTCTTGCCGAAAAATCCTTATATTTAAAGGCAGCAGTAGAGACAAGAATGAAAACCACCTTTGTTACCTACGCAATCATGGCTGCTCTGTTGGCCGCGGCCTGCCACTCGGGTGGAACCTCGGGCGGACAGGCCCTCAATCGGGCCGACTCGAGCCGGCAGAAAGAGGGAGCGATGAAATTCCGCGTCACAAAGTCGGATGAGGAGTGGAAGGAAGAGCTGACACCGGAACAATTTGAAGTCACGCGTCGTAAGGGAACGGAGCGCCCATTTTCGGGCAAGTACTGGAATAACCACGATACCGGGGCATATCTCTGCGTGGCTTGCGGGGAATCGCTCTTTTCTTCAGAGACGAAATTCGGATCCGGTACGGGCTGGCCGAGCTTTTGGGCTCCCATCGGCGAGGCGAACGTCCTCAAATCATCGGATTCGAGTTTAGGAATGGAGAGGACGGAAGTGATGTGCAGCCGCTGCGGGGCACACCTCGGCCATCTCTTCGACGACGGCCCGGAGCCCACGGGACTGCGGTACTGCATAAACTCCGCAGCCCTCAAATTTGTGAAGAAATAAAGGAGCCGCCTCCTCCGAACGGCCACTGCCGGTTCCGCCATGCCCGAACGAGGAAGATCAGCACACCGGCTATGAGGATGACCGCGGCGTAGCGGACTTCCTTCAGGAAGTTGTTCCGCATGACGAGCACGTAGACGAATCCGGCGAATGCCACAAATGCCGGCAGAGGGTAGAACCACATGCAAAACGGCCTCGGCATCTCCGGCCTGCGGATGCGCAAGATGATAACCCCGACGGTCTGCGCCAGAAACTGAATCATGATCCGGATGACGACCAAAGCCGTGATCACATCGGCGAGCCGCAGCAGACAGAACACCGTCGCGGCAATGCCAAGCACCGCGAGTGAGACGTTCGGGAAGCGGTGGCGCGGGTGTACGCGGGCGAACGATTTGAAAAAGTCGCCTTCGACGGCGGCCGCGTAGGGGACGCGGGAATAACCGAGGAGGAGCGAGAAGACCGAAGCAAAGGCCGTCCAGATGATCAGCACTGTCGCGAGAATCCCCGCCCAATCGCCGTAGAGGCGTTGCATAAAAGAGGAGACGACATACTGCCGCGTATCACTCCCTGCGCCCTCGCTTAACTCCTGCCACGGTATCACGCCCAGAATACCGATGTTCATGACAAGGTAGATCGCGGCCACGAGCCCGATCGAGTAGAGGATGGCCTTCGGTATCGTGCGCCCGGGATCCTTGATCTCGCCCCCGAGAAAACAAACGTCGTAATAACCCCAATAATCATAGATCGCGACGAGCATTCCCGTTCCAAGACCGTTAAAAAAATTGGCCGAGAGCACGAATGCGCCTGGGGGAAAATCGAAGGCGCGTGCGCTGTTGAAGTGGGTGACGGCGGCAGCGATGACCCATGCGATCGTGCCCATGACCCCGATCCAGAGGAACTGTGAGATCCGCCCGACGATCGTGATCTTCCGGTAGAGGAGGAACACCGCGAGCAGACAGCACGCCATTGCAACAAATGTTCCGCGGGTGAGAACGACGCTTGCCTCCAGACCTCCGAGAAACGGAATGTTGAGAAGAAAATTGTGCTCGAACAGCACTGTTCCCAGACCGGGTGCGAGAAAGTTCGCGTATTGTGCCAGTCCGATACATCCCGAGGCGATGGTCAACGGTGCGCTGAACGTGAGCTGCCAGATAAACAGAAACGCCATCAGTCTCCCGGCTGACTTTGGATTGTAGCTCTCCTTGAGGTACTGGTAGGATCCTCCGGAGCCGGGCATGGCCGCCCCGAGTTCCGCCCAGACCAATCCGTCGCAGACCACCAGAAGTGCCCCCAGGATCCACGCCAGCAGGGCCTGCGGGCCCCCCATCGCGGCGACAATGATCGGGATCGTGATGAACGGTCCCACACCGATCATGTCGTTCATATTAACCGTTACGGCGCCGGCAAGGCCGACACCCCGGATCAAGCCCTGCGAACCCTCGGCTGACGGACGATCTGCGTTATCAGGCATTTAGCGCCGGGGCTGCGAGATAAGGTTGGCAAAAAGCTTTACGGCTCCCTCCTGGAGAATCCTCAGCTGCCTGTAGAGGGCGAGAGAAACGTAGGCGTAGGAACCGTTGCCGTACCGGGACCAGAGCAATGAGGTGGGCGGTTGTTCTTCACCCTCGTCGTTCATTGCCAGAATCCGGTCATATCGCGGCGATGTCTTACCGGTATCGCCGGCCGGCAGATAGATGCTCCGTTCCTGAATCCAGCCGTTCCAGTCACCGGAGGAGATCTCATTCGGAGAAGTGAGGAGGACGTGGCGCGGCAAGAGCTCCGTGACGGGCGCGTCTTCCTGTGTCACACGCTCGTTTGTGAGAAATATCGGGTACGGCGAATAACCCTTCCCGTTCCAATCGCCCGTCTTGTGGTAGAAGCAGATAATATTTCCACCGGTTCGGACGTACTCGAGCAGCCGCTTATTATAGAGGGCCGCATCGTGTCTGTATTCATACGCCCGAAGGTCCAAAAGGATAACAGAGAACGAATCGAGATTTCCCGCCGCGATCCCCGCCGAATCGAGCAAGCGGTAGCGAATCCCAAATGAGCGGAGCGTTTCCTCGTGCGTGTCGTCATACGTCCTGATCATCCCCACGAAAGCCTGAGGAGAAAATCGTGCGGCGACGGATTTCCGGTGAACCGTGAACT
>VBOC01000127.1:0-3131 GCA_005877655.1 Ignavibacteria bacterium | reverse complement strand
GGGATGGTGAGGGTGTCGGTGGTCCGGTCTGTCAGGAGATAATGCCGGGTGAGAAGCATCGATGCGCCGGTTAGAGCGGTAAGATGAGCATCGAGCGCTTTTCCCGTCCGATTGATAATCGTAACCACGAGCCGCGCGGGACGCTCTTCCGGCACGTACTCGGGCGAGACCCGGACGGAGAATTCAGGAATCTCACCGACGGGTTTGGGCAGGGAGGGCCTTATTTTCGGAGACGGTTCTATGCCTGAAAAAAGATCGCGCGGGTCGAACGGATAATCCCGGTCACTGCGAATCAACATGTACCGGTGGCGACGGAAGAAATCCGGGATCGAGGAGAGCGCCAGCTTCTCCATCCCCTGCGAGCGGTGCTTTCTGAGAGCCTCGAGGCCGACCTGCTCGATGGTGACCCCGGAGCTGTCCAGGGCTGAGCCATCGATTGACACCACAGCGGGACCTCCGGGGCGCGCCGAATCGCCTCTGAACGCACGAAAGAAGAGTTTCTTTACCTGCCAAACGCCGACCGCCCCCGACAATTGGTCGGAGTGGTAGTGCGAATCGGCCGCCTTTTCAAAGGCTTCGAATGCCGTAACGCCGACCGCCTGGTGATTGCCGTGCTGGCGGTTTGGTTTCGTTGTTATTGTGTCGTGGTTGGTGACGATGACATCCGGCTTGAGCGCCCGGATATAATAGACGAGCCGTGAGAGCACGCTGTCTTTGCCGCCCCATTTTGAGAATGTTTCCCTCGCACTCTTCGAGAATCCGAAGTCGGGGAATCTGAGAAAGTAGACCTCGCTCCCGAGGATTTTCGCGGCCTCAAGCGTCTCGTTCGTGCGGATCGCCCCCAGGTTCTCATAAAGCTCCGACCCGATTTCGTTTTGTCCACCCTCTCCACGCGTGAAAAAGAGGCTGTAGGCCTTGACTCCACGGAGTCTTGAATAATAGGCAATCGTCGTACCATCCTCATCGTCGGGATGAGCGGAAAGACACATGAGCGTGAGGGTTGGAGGCGCGGGGTTTGATTGCCGGGCGGCGGAAGCACCGGCCCGGATTTGCGGGAATCCTCCCAGAAACAGGAATACGAAACAATAACACGTGCGCAGGAAAGGGCGCATCGGATGAAAGAGTTCGTAAGGTTGAACGCAATGTAAAAAATAAAAAATTCAAATGACACCCCGAGTTGCTCATTCTTGGGATTGGTTCTTGATTTTGCCTCTCGCATCGCGTATGTTTGATTGAAAGGAAACCCGGATGATCATCGTAATGCAGTCGCAGGCGACCGACGCCGACATCGAGCATGTCATCTCGCGAATTGAGGAGCTCGGGCTCAAGGCACATCTTTCGAAAGGGACCGAGCGGACCGTCATCGGCGTCATCGGGGATGAGCGGCTCATCAAGAAGGACCAATTCTCGCTCCTGCCGCGCGTCGAGAATGTCATCCCGATCCTCAAGCCGTACAAGCTTGCAAGCCGTGACTTCAAGGAAGCCGACAGCGTCGTCGATGTGGCGGGTGTGACGATCGGAGGGAAACGGATCGCGGTCGTGGCGGGTCCCTGCTCGGTCGAGAGCGAAAGCCAGCTGTTGGCGCGTACAAACCCCGCACAAGCCCCTATGCGTTTCAGGGCCTCGGAGAAGACGGTCTCAAGATACTGGCGAAAGCGCGGGAAGAAACGGGGCTCGGCATCGTAACCGAAGTGATGGAGTCGGCCGAGGTTGAGCTCGTCGCCGAGTACGCCGATCTCCTGCAGGTGGGAGCCCGGAACATGCAAAACTCCAAGCTCCTCCGAAAGCTTTCGCTGATCAGGAAGCCGGTTCTCCTGAAGCGAAATTTCTCCGCGACACTCAACGAGTTCCTGATGAGCGCCGAATACATTCTGTCCGGGGGAAACGATCAGGTCATTCTTTGCGAGCGGGGGATCAGGACGTTCGTCGAATACACACGCAACACGCTCGATCTCAACGTGATCCCTGCCGTCAAGCAGCTTTCCCATCTGCCGATCATCGTGGATCCCAGCCACGGCACCGGCCGGCACGACCTCATCCTTCCGATGAGCCGGGCAGCGATCGCCGCCGGGGCAGACGGTCTGATCATCGAAGTCCACCCGCACCCGGCCGAAGAAAGAGGCCGGAACAATTGCGAGAGCCATGGGACGCGAGCTTTAATTGAAGCGGACTCGCCGTGCGCAGCCGGTGAAATCCTTGATTCTCTTGACTGAATTCGTTACGTTTGCTCCACGATATGATCGCACCTCCTGCTCTGAAAAAAATCAAGGAAATTGTCGGCTCTGAAAACTTTTTGGATTCACCCGAATCCCTCATCGCCTATTCTTATGATGCCACCGCGATCAAGCCGCAGCTGCCGGTCGCCGTCGTGCGGCCCTCCACGGCGGAACAGATTTCCCGAATCCTGACGCTTGCGAACGAGGAACGCTTTCCGGTCGTGCCCCGCGGGTCCGGAACGGGCCTGAGCGGAGGCGCCTTACCCGTCGAAGATTCGATCGTCCTTCTGACCAATCACTGGAACCGAATCATTGAAATCGACCGGGAAAACATGGCCGTCTGGGTTCAACCCGGAGTCATCACCGCCCACCTTCATCAGGCGGTGGAGCGGATCGGATTCATGTATCCGCCCGATCCGGGAAGCTCGAGTATCTGCACCCTCGGAGGAAACGTAGCGGAGAATTCGGGGGGTCTGCGCGGCCTCAATTATGGAGTGACGAAAAACTACGTGCTCGGCCTGGAGGTTGTGCTTCCCACGGGCGAAATTCTTCACACAGGGGGCAAGTCCGTCAAGGACGTAGCCGGATATAACCTTAAAGACGTCCTCATCGGCTCGGAAGGGACCCTCGGGGTCTTTACCAAGATTCTGCTGAAGATCATCCCTCAGCCCCAAACCTACAAAACCCTGCTCGCGTTCTATTCCTCGGTGGAAGATGCAGCGCGGGCGGTTTCTGCAATCATCGCAGCCAAGATTACCCCCGCGATGCTGGAGTTTCTGGATCAGGTCACGATCCGGTGCGTGGAAGACTACACGCATCTCGGGCTGCCGACCGATGCCGAAGCGATGCTTTTGATCGAGGTCGACGGCCGCAGGAGCGTCGTCGATGAGGATGCCGCGCTTATAATAGAAATCT